>CAYGPA010000167.1:0-10177 GCA_964351535.1 uncultured Planctomycetaceae bacterium | reverse complement strand
CCGAAGGCCGCCTGCGCCGACTTCACGGCGGCGTCGACCTCGGCCTCGCCGCACAGGGGCGTCGCGCCGATCTGCTCGCCGGTGGCCGGGTTGTAGACCGGGTGGAACTCGGCGACTTCGGCGGCGACCCATTCGCCACCCACGTAGTTCTTCAGTCGTTCCGCCATGGGCGGGACCTCTCTCCGTGTGGATGTTCGAGACGGCGCGCGGACCCCTGCAGGCCCGCACAGGACGTCGCATCGTAGCCGCGTTCGCCGCCGAGCCGCAACCGTGACGCCCGCCGGGGCGGACTTTCGCCCGCGCTCAAGGTGCGATCCGGAACTGGACCGCGTCGGTCAGGCCGTCGCCGAAGCCGAACGTGTCGCCCGGGTCGCGCTGTCGCCACTGCGCGCGAACCACGGCACCCGGAGTCAGGCGGGGGTCGGCCCCGGACTGGACGGTCTTGTTGAAGTTGCGCGAGAGCCGGCCGGGGCACGGCGTACAGGCGCGCCTGGCCTGCTTGCCCGGGAGGAGTCGCGTCGGACCCTTGACGCACAGCTTGGCGCCGTGGAAGTCGAGGTCCGCCTTCTTCGTGGAGTAGAGCAGGAAGCCGATCTCGCCCGGCAGAACGTCGTTCGCCGAGAGCGCGAAGGCGCCGGTCGCCGTCGCGCTGGCGTAGCCGGACGTTCCGATGAACGGCACGCAACCCAGCGAATTCGTCTTGCCCGAGCAGTACGCGCGCGCCGGCGCCTCGCCGGGCGCCGTGACGGTGATGTCGGAGACCGACCCCGACGCGGCGAAGCCGAGCACGTCGTAGGTGCGCGCGTCCACGTCGATCGAGATCAGGCGCCCGTCGCCGCCTCCCAGGGAGCCCAGCAGCGCACCGCGCGAGTCGAAGGCGAGTCCCGCGACCGTGTTGGCGAGGCCGGTGCCCGTGCACGACTCGGTCAGCGAACCCAGCACGGTCACGGCAGCCGACGCGGTGTCGATGCGGAGCAGGTCGCCGGGCGAGCCGTCGAACGCGAAGCCCGTCGTCGCGAAGAGCTCGCGGGTGCGCGGGTCGAAGGCCAGGGCGTCGACGCCCGGCACGGGGGTCGCGCCGTCGAGGAGCAGCGCGCCGACGAGCGTGCCGGAACCCGTCGTCGTGTCGAGCGTCGCCAGGCTGTCGCTGCCGCCCGAACCGTCGGTGTCGACCGTCGCGAAGAGGACTCCTCCGGGTGCGAAGGCGAGCCCCGGGACGGCCGCGAAGCCCGTCGGACCGATGGCGGCGAAGGCCACCGGGTTCGTCGTGAGCGTCCCGAGCAGTCCGCCCGACATCGTGCCCGTCGAGGCGAAGAGCACGCCCGTGAACGGCTCCGCGGCCAGTCCGCTGAGCGCGGAAACGGGCGTCGAGCCCAGCACGGTGGACTGGAAGGGCAGCGTGGTCACGGCCGCGACGCTCGTGCCGACGCCTCCGGTCGGCGCGAGCGCCAGCAGGTCGACGGCGGGGACCGGCGAGAGGTCGACCGCCGCGAGCGAGCCCGCGAATCCCGGCGCGTCGCCCAGGTCCGACTGGATCGAGAACCCGAGCGCGTCGATCGGCGTCCCCGGGTGCTGCGCGAAGAGCTGGTCGTAGAACGCCTCGGCGCCCGTGACCTCGACCGCGACGGGGGAAGCGGCGGACGCGCTCGCGGAGGAGGCCAGCACGGTCGCGAAGGGCGCCCCGTCGACCGCCGCGAGGGGCGCGACCACGTCCAGGACGAGACCGTCGGCAGTATCCGAGGCGACCAGCGCGGCGTCGACGGAGACGAGGTCCGACGTCGACAGCGTCCGCAGGCGCACGCGGTCGCCGACCTGCAGGCTCGCGGACGTCGCGCCCGCGTCCCAGCACAGCTCGCGGTGGAGTCCGGCGGGACGTGCGCGGACGCGCACCCGCGCCTCGAAGAGCGCGGAGAGCGGCGGAGCGGGCGCCGCGTAGAGGCCCGTGAGCAACTCGTCGAAGCCGGCGTCGGGCACGCAGTCGGTGTCCGCGTCGACAGGCGAGAGTGCGTCGAAGGTCGCCGAGCTCGTGTGCCGACGCTCGTTCAGGCCCTCGACCCAGGTCCCGCCCTGGAACTCCAGGCAGAGGCGCAGCTTCTCGTCGGTCGCGACGCGGTACACGTTGACCACGGCGTCCCAGGGCGCGCCGTCGTCCGTGCCGCCGTCGAGCGACGCGTGCACGAAGTAGGCCACGGAACCGTCCGCGCGCGCGATGACGAGCGCGCGGTTCTCCGCATCGACGAAGCTGCTGCAGCCCAGCACGCGCGGGGTACTTCCCGCGGGCTCGAGGATCCACGCGAAGTCACCGTCCGGCGTGGCGTTGGTGCAGAGCAGCGACCAGGCCCCGCCCTGCGTGTCGACGAACGCCTCGCGCTCCTCGGTCGGCGCGGGCGCGGGCACCGCGCACGGGCAGACGTACTGGGCCGCCGCGGCTCCCGCCAGCGGGAGCAGGGCAGCGAGACCCGAGGCGGCGAGGTGTGCCATGCGACTTCTCCGAGTTCCCAGAGGGAGGTCTCGATTCTACCATTCGCAACCGCGCGCGCTCCGCCGGCCGTCGCCACCCGCCATGGGCACACCCAACATCGTGGTCCTCCTGCTCGACGACGTCGGGATGGATCAGCTCGCCTTCTACGACGATCAGAACTCGTATCCGGCGACCGACCGCTATCCGTACGCACACACGCCCCACCTCGCGGGCCTGGCGGCGAGCGGCGTGCGCTTCGACCAGTGTCGGGCCATGCCGGTGTGCTCGCCGACGCGCGCGTCCTTCCTGTCGGGCACGTATCCGTTCCGGCACGGCGCGGGGACGCTCGTGCGGCCGCAGTCCGCGTCGCCGAGCTTCCGCGAGTTCGGCGTGCCGCCGGCGCCGACGATGACGACGCTGCCCAGCGCACTCTCCACCGCCGGCTACACGACGGCCGTGCTGGGCAAGTGGCACCTCGGGCTGGAGCCCTCCGACGGCGGCACGCTCGACACGCATCCGACCGACGTCGGCTTCGGGCTGTGGGAGGGCGCACCGCGCAACCTCGCCGCCGTTCCGCTGCCGCCGAAGGCGCCGGGCGGAGTCGGCGCGGGCTACTACAACTTCTGGTGGGTCGAGGCCGAGACGCGCTCGCAGGTCGTCGGGATCTACAACACGGTCTACACGCGTCAGCGCGCCCAGACCTGGCTCTTGAACGCGCCGGAGCCGTTCTTCGCGTACCTGCCCTTCAACGCGGTGCACGAGCCGCTCGGCGGGCAGAACTGGCCGCAGAAGGGGCCGAACGGGCCGCCGCAGCACGGCTTCTCGATGGACGCGCCGCGCGACGGCGCTCCGGGCGAGCTGCAGGCGAACACGCGCTTCCGCGCGTCGCTCGAGGCCTTCGACACGCAGCTCGGCTTCCTGCTGCAGGCGCTCGGCCCGCGCCTCGCGAACACGGTGTTCTTCGTGCTGGGCGACAACGGTACGCCCAAGCAGATCTTCCAGCCGCCCGCGAGCGGCCTGGAGTTCGCCTACCCGCTCGGCCACCCGCTGCACCAGCCCGGGGACGAGTCGCGCGCGTACCGCCGCGGTCCCTACGACCTGCAGCGCGTGAAGGGGTCGGTGTACGAGGGCGGCATCCGCGTGCCGTTCTTCGTCTCGGGTCCCGGCGTGGCGAGTCCGGGGCGTACGAGCGACGCGCTCGTCGACGTCGTCGACCTGTACGCGACCATCGCGAACCTCGCGGGCGCACCCCTGCCCCCCGGCGCCGCGCGGGACAGCATCGACTTCGGCGAGGTCCTGGCGACGCCCGGAGCTCCGGGCGACCGCGGGTTCGGGTTCGGCGAGCGCTTCTCCCCGAACGGCTTCGAGCCCCTGGCCCAGCAGGAGTTCGTGTGCCGCGGCTTCGTGCGCCGCGACGGCGAGGACCTGTGGAAGCTCGTACACCTCACCGAGGACCCCGCCAGCGACCCGCAGGGCCGCTTCGAGTTCTACCACCTGCGCGGACCCAACTCGCAGGACCCGCTCGAGACCACCGACGTCGGAACCGTCCACCCCGCCTTCGCGCCGACCCTGGCCGAGTACCAGGCGCTGCTGTCGAGTTGAGTCGAACCCGGGCGCGCGCCGACCGCGTGGATGCGCTCCGATCAGTCCCGCGCGAGACCCAGATGCTCGCTCAGGAAGGCCTCCAGGTGCCGGTAGAACTCGAACTGGTTCTCCTCGTTGTGGAAGCCGTGGCCCTCGTTGTCCTTGACGAGGTAGTCGACCGCGAAGCCGTGCTCGCGGACGGCGGCGACGATCTGGTCGGACTCCTCCTTGGGCACGCGCGGGTCGTTGGCGCCCTGGGCGACGAGCAGCGGGCAGCGGATCTTGTCGGCGTGGAAGAAGGGCGACGTGGCCCGCCACTGCTCGGCGTCGCGCTCGGGGTGGCCGACCATCTCGTAGAGCATCTCGAGGAGGGGCTTCCAGTAGGGAGGGAAGGCCGCGGTCCACGTGAACAGGTTCGAGACGCCCACGTAGC
Source organism: uncultured Planctomycetaceae bacterium (assembly GCA_964351535.1). Lineage (GTDB taxonomy): Bacteria > Planctomycetota > UBA1135 > UBA1135 > JAUIDW01. The sequence goes on along the minus strand of CAYGPA010000167.1, from coordinate 5,699 downwards.
TGACCGCGCAGGCGTAGAGCTCGGGCGTCTTGGTGATGCCCGCGAGCGTGGCGTAGCCGCCGTAGCTGCCGCCGTAGATCGCGATGCGCGCGGGGTCGGCCAGCCCCTGGTCGACGGCCCACTGCACGGCGTCGGTGACGTCGTCCTGCATCGCGAGGCCCCACTGCTTGAAGCTGGCCTCCCAGAACGCGCGACCGTAGCCCGTCGAGCCGCGGAAGTTCGGCTGCAGCACGGCCACGCCGCGGCTGGCGAGGAACTGGACCTCGGAGTTGAAGCCCCAGGTGTCGCGGTGCCACGGGCCGCCGTGGGGGTTGACGACGAGCGGCAGGTTCTTCGCCTCGCGGCCGGCGGGCAGCGTGAGGTAGCCGTGGATCGTCAGCCCGTCGCGCGCGGTGTAGGTGATCGGGCGCATCTCGGCGAGCTCGTCCAGGGCGAGCCAGGGCGAGACGTCGAAGAGGTGCGTGAGCTCTGTGGGCCCGTCGTCGCCGACCTCCAGCAGCCAGTAGCCGCCGCGTGTGCGGTCCCCGCCGGAGTGGACGACGTAGCGCGTCTCGTCGCGCGCGTGCGAGGTCAGCACGTTCTCCCGGCCGGGCAGGCGCTCGTCGAGGAAGGCCTGGATGCGTGCGCGGCGATCGTCGAAGAACTCGTAGCGGCGCTTGTCGGTGACGAAGGCCACGCCGGTCAGCTCGCGTCGCAGGCGCGAGTGCAGCAGGTACTCGACGTCGACCTCCTCGTGCTCGAAGATCAGGTCGGTCGCCTCGCCGCGCTCGAGGTCGTAGCGGTAGATCGCGCTCTTGTCGCGGCCCACGTTCGACGAGACGTAGAGCGCCTCGCCGTCGAACGTGAAGAACAGCGGTTCGACCGATTGCTTGAACGAGTACGTGGCGACCTCGCGCCAGTCGTCCTCTTCGGTGGGGCGGTACAGGATGCCCGTCTGGACGCCGTCGGTCGTCGTCGCGACGCGCAGGCGGCCGTCGTGGTCGGTGATCCAGTCCTGCACGTTGCCCGGGTTCTCCGCGACACAGTGCATCTCGCCGGTCGCGACCTTCAGCCGGTAGACGTCGAACAGCTCCGGATTGCGCCGGTTCATGCGGAAGAGGATCTCGCCCGGCACGTCCTCGAGGTCGTCGACGACGTCGCACTTGACGCCCTCGAAGGGCGTCAGGTCGACCGGGTTCGAGCCGTCGCGGCCGACCGAGTACAGGCGGTGGTTCTCGTCGCCTCCGGTGTCCTGCGCGTAGATCAGGTGGTCGTCGTCGACCCACGCGTAGCCCGCCACGTCGCGCTCGGTCGCGTGCGTCACGCGCCGCTCCGTGCCGCCGTCCAGGTCGCGGACGAAGACGTTGAGGCGCCGCTCGTGGGGCGCCATCCACGACAGCCGGCGGCCGTCGGGGGAGAGGCGCACCTGGACGTATTCCGGCTTCCTGAAGAAGTCCTCGAGGGGGATCTTGCGGGTCATGCGGCCTAGCTTTGGCCCGCGCGAGCCGCCGTCAACCTCCATCAGGCGGGGATCCGCACCGATTGAAAAACGGTGAACGGGAATTCAGGATCGCACCGGCCCGTGCCTGTCCTAGAACGGAGCCTTCGTACGCCCGCCCTCCGCGCCCTCCGTCGGCGCGGCATCCACGCGGGCACGGGCGCCGGGCGTGACCCGGCCGCGATCCTTCCAGGGAGCCGAACATGAGAACCGTCCTTTGTGGCCTCGTCCTCGCCGTCGCCGGCGCGGACCAGGCCCTCGCCGCCGCGCCCGGTACGTCCCCCATGCGGGAGCGTAGCGACGGGCAGGAGCGCAACGAGGAGTCCGAGAGGCGCCAGCAGCAGCAGCGCGAGAACGCCCAGCGCGAGCAGGCCGCCCGGCAGGAGCAGGCCCAGCGCGAGGCCCAGCGGAAGCGCGAGGCCCAGCAGCGCGAAGCGCGCCAGAAGGCCGAGAAGGCCAGGCGCGAGGCCGCGCAGGGCGGCGAGGCGAAGCAGCGCGTGCAGAAGGTCCAGCGCGTCGAGGGCGAGACCGAGGAGCAGCGCAAGCGGCGCGAGCAGCAGGGCGAGCGCGAGCGCGAGGCCGAAGGCGCGCGCCGCGAGGCGGGCGGCGAGCGCGAGGCCGTGCGCCTCTCCGACGACGAACGTCGCCGCCAGATCGAAGCGCAGAAGGCCGAGAAGCGCGCGGCTCGCAAGGCGGGGCAGGGCACCGAGGGTGCCCAGGGCGCCGCCGGTCGCGAGGCGGGCCAGGGCATCGCGATGCGCAACCGCATGTCCTCCGAGTTCCAGACCCACCAGCAGCGGCAGGCGCGCCTCGAGCGCATCCGCAACGTGCTGCGCGACGCGGGCAAGGTCCAGGAGACCGAGCGCGCCCAGGCCGCGATGCGCCGCGAGCGCGAGCGCTACGAGGCCGCCATGGCGCGCTACCGCGAGTCGATGGGCGGCCCCGCGTACGAGAGTCACCTCGAGTCGCTCCAGAAGGCCGCCAAGGAGGCCTGGAGCAAGAAGGAAGCGGCCCGCAAGGCCGAGAAGGAGCAGAGATGATCGACATCCGCATCCCCTGCGCGATCGCGCTGACGCTGGCCGTGACCGTGGCCTGCAGCGAGAGCGGCGCGGGCGGCTACGAGCCGGGCGCGGCCGAGGCGGGCTCGACCCCCGACGAGATCCAGCCGGCCGAGGTCCAGACCGCGATCGAGCAGGCGCTCGACAAGGCCGACGCGGAGATCACGCCCGCCAACGCCGAGGACGAGCTGCGCAAGCTCGAGGGTGAGATCGACGGCGGCGGCTGAGTCCTCTCACCCCCGACCCGCGCGCGCGTCTTGTCCCGCGCCTCGCCCGCGAATTCTCGAGGGGCCTCCAGCCAGCCGGCGGGAGGCCCCTCGTCGCATCGTGCCGGCGGACTCGCCCTTCCGGCACGCCTGCGGCGAAGCGCGGCTCAGGGATTTTGCAGCGCGCTGAAGCGGCCCAGCGGACCGATGTGGACGCGCGGAACGACGACGCCGGGTCCGCAGCCGTCGGGCACGCCGTCCATGTTGACGTCGGGCGCGAGTCCGTTCGCGATGTCCGCGGCGTCCACGAGGCCGTTGTCGTTGCAGTCGAAGACGGGCTTGTTCACGGAGTCGAGCGCGTCCAGGTCGTCGCCGAAGGGCACGCCGTCGACGCGGCTCGTGGCCAGGCCGAGCGCGTCGGCCGAGACCAGGATCGCGGGGAGCGCACCGCCGCCGGGGGCCGGCATCAGGATGTCGCCGGGCTCGATCGGGGCGTTGTTGCAGTTGCTCGCCGGCTGCCCGACGAGCCAGGAGCCGCGGCGCACGGAGAACAGCACCATGTCGGAGTTGCCCGCGAGCCAGTCGAAGGGCTGCTGGCTCGGCTGGTAGCCGGCGACGCCGTTCTCCCAGATCGCGAGCGCGTCGATGTCGTCGGTCGAGAGGCCCGTGAAGTCGAGGCCGAGGGCCGCAGCCGGTGCGTACACGTTGATCGCGCCGTTCGGGGTCGCGACGAGGACGTCCGCGGAGGAAAAGGCGAAGGCGCCGCTGTTCATGGCCGCGGAGTTGGTGTGGAACTGGCCGCAGCCGGGGTCGACGAACCCCGAATCCAGCGAGAAGTAGACGAGCTCGTCCTCCTTCGCGGGCGGACCGTCGACGTCGACCGCGTCCAGGTTGTCGCCGGCGTCCACGGCGTTGCACACCGGCGCCACGGGCTCGATCAAGCCGAGGCCCGGATAGCGCACGCCCGCGGGGTTGACGAGCCCGTCGCCGTCGATCGCGCCCGTGTTGGCGAACGCGCCCATCTGCGGGCAGACCTGCGGCGTCGGGATCCCGAGGCCGATGAACAGGTCGGCGGCGGCCTCCTTGAAGGCCGGCACGCGCGCGCCCTCGGTGAACACGTTCGGCGGCGCGGCCGTGTTCTTGCCGCCCGCGAACTCGTCGACCGAGAACCACCAGCGCACGGGCCGGCCCGGGCCCACGCGCGCGTCCTTGCCGTAGGAGAGCGCGTCGACCTCGACGCCGCACGGCGCGCCCGGCGGGTGACCGACGCAGCCCGCGTGCAGCGGGAGGTTGAGCCGTGCCCCGGAGATCGCGATCGAGGGCGTGGCGAGGGGGCCGAGGGCCGGGAACTGCGTGGCCGTGGTGGCCCGCAGGATGTCTCCCTCCGTGATGGGGTCGCCGAACGCCGAGTCGGGCACGGCGATGGTCGGGCTCTCGTGCGTGATCGAGAACGTGGTCTGGGCCTGGGCGGCTCCGTGAGCCGTGGCCAGGGCGAGCGCGCCGACCGCGACGCGCGTCGCGAGCGTGGGACGCCGGTTCATGTCGTTTCCTCCGTGGTGCGTGGGGCGCCGAGGGCGGGAGACATTCCCGCACTCGACACTCTCCTGCACGGAAACGCCTGTCGGGCACCTTCACGGATTCCACGGGAAAGCAGCGAGCCCGCCTCCTCGCGCGCGATTTCGTCGCGCGGAGGAAGCGGGCTCGTCCGAGCGCGGGAGACCGCTACATCTTGCGCTTCATCGCGATGTGCATGATCTTCTCGCCGCGGGTCCAGAAGGTCATCTCGTAGGCGTTCTCCTCCATGACGAGCTCGGAGCGATGGGGAGCCATGGCGCCGGTCATGTCGGGAGCCTCCCACTTCGAGGTCATGGTGTTCGTCTCCGCGTCGTAGTCGCCTTCCATGACCGAGAGGTACGAGCTCATGCTGTCGATCCAGGTCGACGTGAACTTGCCTTTCCCCGGGTCGTACCCGTGGCAGCCGTGGCCCTCGTAGGCCTGGCCCATGAACTCGCTCTTGAAGTTGGAGACCGTCCAGAACGGACCGTTGGCGCGCACGGTCTCCGTCGCGGGGTAGGACGTCTCGGGCATCCCGGGGATGAACATCGTGACGGTACCTTCCCACTCACCGACGCCCTTCTGGAGCATGGCGTGGTGCTCGGTCGGCTTGGGCATCTCCATTTCCTGGAGCAGCCGCGGCGCGGCGGCGAAGGTCGCGGTGGCGGTGATGGCGATGGCGGCGATGGTGCGAATGCGAAGCATGTCTTGGGTCCTCCGGATCGGGATTGGTTGGGTCGAATCGGGCCTCACCCCTGAGTCCCGGGATCTTAGACAAATGCGGTGAGCTCGCCGCTGCCGGGCGCGGATCTGCGTCTCAGCCGGGTCGCCGGATCGCCTGCGGGGCCCGCAGCGCGCTCCGGGCCTTCCGCTCGGCCTTCCCCGGCAGAACCCCCGCGGCTCGGCGAGGTTCAGGTCGTTCGGGTCGGCGAGCAGCTCGCGCTGCTGCGACCGGGAGAGGTGCGCGATCCGGCCGGGCACGGCGCCGTGCGGTCCACGCGTCCGGCCGGCGTCACCACTCCAGCTCGGGCCGCTTGGCGTCCAGGCCGCAGCGGTTCTCGAGCGTGTTGGTGGTCTCGACGCCGAGCGCCTTGCGCGTGTCGAGCAGCTTCCGGACCTGCTCGGGCGCCAGCGGGCGCGCGTGCCCGACGCAGTGGGCGAGCCACAGGATGCGCGCGGTGTGCTCGATCATGTCGAGTTTCTTGAACGCGTCGATCAGGTTCGTGCCGAGCGTCACCGAGCCGTGGTTCTTCATGATCACGGTGTCGGAGCACTTCACGATGTCGCGGATCGAGTCGGCGAGCTCCGGCGTGCCGGGCGTGCCGAAGTCGGCGGTCGGGATGCCGCCGATCGTGACGACGATCTCGGGGATGAAGGGCGTCTGCAGGTCGATGCCGGCGATCG
>CAYGPA010000166.1:7942-10200 GCA_964351535.1 uncultured Planctomycetaceae bacterium | reverse complement strand
GAGAGGTCGAGGCCGAAGCGGCGCAGCAGCTCGAAGCCGCCGCAGGCCTCGGCGACGATCAGGTGCAGCTTTGCGCCGTCGTCGATCATGAGCCGGCGCAGGCGATGCGGATCGTCCGCCGGCCCGTTCGTTCCCGCGTCCGTCGTGACGGCCGCGTCGAAGCTCGCCTCGCGCACCGCGGCCACGCTGGCGTCGTCGAAGTCCCACAGCCGCCCGAACGGGTAGGCGAACGTCGCGGTTCGAGCGCCCAGCGCCGCGCGCATGTCCGCCGCGGCCCCCGCGGTCTCGGCTTCGAGCTCCTCGCCCGCGATGCGCGACAGGATGGCGTGGGAGCGCGTGTGGCAGCCCAGCTCGCAGCCGCCGTCGCGCAGCTGCCGCGCGTCGTCCCAGTCCATGTAGAGCTCGTCGCAGAGCGCGCGCTCGTCGCCCTCGAGCTCCGTGAACAGGACGTCGAGCGTCCGGTCGCGGTCCTCGGGATCGGCCTGGTACTTCAGGAAGCGCTTGAAGTGGTAGTCGAACTTGAAGCCCGGCCGCACCATCGCCTCCAGCACCTCGAGCACGCTCTGCCGCTGCTTCTTGTGGCAGTGCAGCCGGTAGCGATCCAGGAACTCCTGGTTCCCGAGGCGGTTCGTGATCCAGAAGTACTTGTGGGTCCAGTTCACGCGCCGCTCGTCGAGGGGCCGCGTCTCCAGGTAGATCGTCGCGGGGACGTCGAGCTTGCGCAGCAGGGGCAGCAGCGCCGTCGCGTTGTCGCGGTAGCCGTCGTCCATCGACAGCGCCAGGAGCCCGTTCCCGCCCTCTCCCGCCCGCAGCGCGCGCCACCCGTCCGAGACGGTGCGCAGGTCGTAGCGCCGCTGCAGCCAGCGCAGCATCCGCTCGAGTTTCGCGCTCGAGATCGTCATGTCCGGCGGCAGGACGCCGTTCGCCGCCGGGTCCCCCACGCAGTGCCCGGCCAGGATCGTCAGCCGCCGCGGCATCAGGCCGTCGACGACCGCGTGGAGGCCGGTGTGGAAGAGGACGCGGGCGTACGCTTCGCGCAGCTTGGTCTTGAGCAGGTGTTTCACGGGTGGCTCGGCGCCGGGCAGCGCTATCCCATCGTCTCGTCGTCCCGGTCGCCGTCGGTAAAGTACCAGCGCGCGGCCTCGCGCGCCGCGCTCGTGAGCGGATGGTCTGCGCCATGCGCGTGCAGGATCACGATCATCGTGGCCTCGGGCCGCGACGCGGCGAAGCCCGCGCCCCGCAGGCGCTGCTCCCACCAGGAGCCCACGACGGCCGTGGCCTTCACCGCCCGGGCTCCGCTGCGCTCCAGCGCGGCGAGGCCCGCCAGGAAGGCCGCATCGACCTCCGCCTCCTCCGCGGCCAGCACGTCGACCAGGAAGCCCGTGGACTCGCCCGGGCGCGGCACCTGCACCACGACGTAGCCGCGGAAGTCCCCCGCCGCGTCGTAGAGCCCGAGGGCGCGGTGCAGGCCGGAGGGGCTGCGCAGGAAGCGCCAGTCGAGGTAGTCCGGATCGCGGCGCACCATGAACGCGAAGCGCGGCTCCACGCGGCGCGCCACGTCGAGCACCTCGCGCGGAAAGCGCTCGAGAGGTCGGGCCTCGAGCGGAGCCGCGCTGCGCGCCAGGCGCGCCCGCGCCCGCTTGCCGGCCAGGGCCTGGAGCGGAGCCAGCAGCGCGCGCAAGCGGCCCTCGGAGCGCCGCGAGGCGACGTCCCCCGACAGCAGCAGCGTCCACGGCCGACAGGTGCCGATGCGCTCCCAGCCGAGCTCCAGGAAGATGTGCGCCGAGCGGTGGTTCGGGAAGCCGAAGGCGAACGGCCAGCCCTGGCGCTGCGCCTCCTTCATGCTGGCGCGGTCCAGCCCGCTGAAGAGGCCGCGCTTGCGCCAGTCGGGGTCGGTCATCACGTCGCCGGTCTCGCCGACGACCGCCAGCGTCTCCTCGCGGCCGAAGGCCAGGGCGCGGCGCGGATTGCAGGCGTAGCCGCTGACCGCCGGGTGACCCTCCGGCCGGCACACGAACGAGATGGTGCGCCCGTGCGGGTTCTCGTCGTAGCGCCAGCGCAGGCCCGCGGGCTCGATCGGCTTGCGGAAGCAGCGGTTGTACAGCGCGACCTGCTCCGCGCGCTCCTCGGGGCCGCAGGCGGCGACGGAGAAGCCCTCCGGCGAAGGAGGCTCGGGACTACGGCTGGCGGTCTCCACGCGTGGTCGGATCATCGGCAGGCTCGCGGGCACCCGCAAGCCCGGCCTGGCCGATCGCGGC
>CAYGPA010000166.1:0-7842 GCA_964351535.1 uncultured Planctomycetaceae bacterium | reverse complement strand
TCCATGGACCGCGCCGCGCGGCTCCTCGGCGTCAGCATCCACGTCGCGTGGCGCCGCATCGAGAGCCACGGGATCGAGGTCCACGCCGTCGAGTGGGACGGCCGCCGCGTCCAGGCCGTGCTGCGCAGCGCCGTCCTCGCTCTGCGCCGCGAATCCGAGCAGGACCCCCAGCCGACGGAGGAGCAGGCCGCCCGTCCGCGCTCCCTGCGCGTCCGACCGGTGCGCGCCGAGGAGCCCCCCGCCCGGCGGGCCGCGACGACGGGGGATCGGCACCCGTCCGAGCCGCTGCTCGACGAGGTCCAGGACATCCTCCGCGAGCGCGACCTCCTGCGCATCCGCGTCGAGAACATGGCGTCCGAGCTCGACGGCCTGAAGGACCGCGCGGAACCCGTCCACCTGGAGCAGGAGCTCGCGGCGCAGGCCGGCGAGAACGCCGTGCTCCGCGAGCGACTGCGCAGCCTCGAGATCACGCGCGAGGAGCTCGCGTCCCAGCTCGACGAGGCGCTCCGCAGGACCTCGACGCTCACCGACGGCCTCGACCGCGCCAAGGCCGACGCCGCCCACTTCGAGACGCTGAATGCGCGCGTCCAGTCCGCGGAGACGCGCCTCGAGGCCGCGAAGCAGGAGCTGGAGCTGACGCAGAACGAGCTCGCCGTCGAGCGCGAACGCGCCCGCCTGAACGACGACCTGCGCGCGGAGCTGCGCGCGCTCTCTGCCGACCGCGAGCAACTCGTGCGCGACGTGCGCACCGCCCGCACCGAGAGCAAGGAGCTCGCGAAGACGGTCCGGCGCCTGGAGGCCGACGCGCGCTCGAGCGCCTGCTACCTCGACAAGCTCGAGCGCAAGCTGCGCGCCGCGAAGGAGCGCGCGCGCCGGTCGAGGGAGTAGGCCGGCCTGCGGTCCCGCGCGCTCACAGGATGTCGAGAACGCCCGACCGACCGCCGTCCGTCAGCGTCGTCGTGGCCGCCGCGTAGTTCGCGTCGACGGCGAAAAGCGTGCGCCACGGCAGCTCGCGGCGGTCGGCGATGCGCCCGAGGGCCTTGGCCCCGTGCGAGCGACCCAGGTCCGTGCGCTGATCGTCCTCGAGCACCTGGATGAGATCGGCGACCGCGCGCGTGTCCCCCACGAACGACAGCGCGTCCAGGAGGGCGGCCTGTGCCGACTGGCTGTCCGACTTGCCGAGCATGCGCAGCAGCCGCGGAACGAGGTCGCGGTCCCGCGTACGAGCCAGCGCTATGGCCGCGTCGTGCAGGAGCACGGGCTTGTAGCGGGCACCGTTGAGGATCGCGCGCAGCGGGTCGCGCGCGCCGTGTTCGCCGAGCAGGCCGAGGCCGGTGGCCACGTGGGCCAGGGTCGCCGGGTCGCCGTTCTTCGCGAGCTTCTCCAGCAGGACGTCGACGGCCACGGGGGACCCGACCAGCCCGCAGGCGATCGCGTACGCGCCGGTGTCGAGCGGCGAGCGCGCGTCGTCGAGCATCGAGCGCAGGGCACGTGCGACGTCGTCGTCCGGAATCGCGCCCTCCTGGACGAGCGCGTGCTGCTGCACCCCGAGGGCCAGCGCCGCCCAGCGGCGCTCCGCCCCGTGGGAGCCGGTCAAGCGCTTCATCAGGTGCCGCCGCACCTTCGTCGAGCCGGCGTCGCTCCCTTCGCCGCTTCCCGGACGGCCGCCGGAGCGCGCCAGCCCGATCAGGGCGAAGTTCCGCGCCTGCGCATCCCGCACGTGCTCGCGCACGCCCATCAGGGCCTCCCGGGAGCGCGCATCGATCGCGTCGTCGTCGCTGTCGACGACCATCCCGAGCGCGAGCGCGCACGACTGCTGCAGCTCGCGCGGAGCCTTCGACCGCGGCCCCAGCGGGTCGGCCAGCGCGGCGAGGGCCCGGCCGCGAACGTCGCTACCGTCCGGCACGCTGCGCAGCAGGCGACCGAGCGCCACGGCGGCATGGGCCCGCACGAGGTACTGCAACCCGTCGTCCGCCACGAGGTCGACGAGCCAGGCGATCTGCGACTGCAGGCAGCGCGCGGGAGATTCCACGCCGTGCTCGGGAGGCCGGTAGTCCTCGGCCCACGGAAGCGGGACGATCCCCATGGCGGTCAGGCAGGCCACGGGCAGGTCCTGAACCGCGTAGTCCTCCGCGAGGGCGACCTGCGCGAGCATCCGGACGACCTCGCCGCGGACGGCCGAGGGTGCCTCGCGCGACAGCGAACCGAGTCCGAAGGCCGCGAAGGAGCGCGTGCGCAGCGGCAGCGAGTTCGTCCGGCCGCACAGCTCGCGTCCGCGCGACGTGTCGGTCAGAACGTGCAGCAGCCGCGGCACGGTGTCGGCATCTCCCAGGACCCCGAGCGCGATGGCGGCCGTCTCGGAGATCTCCTGGTTCCCGTCCGTCAGGAACTTGGTGAGGTCGTCCGCGAGCCGCGTCCCCGCCGCCTCGTCGCCGATGTTGCCGAGCGCCAGCATCGTGCCGGTCAGGATGTCCTGGCTGCGCTCGCTCTTCAGCGCCCGGCGCAGCGCGGGCACGACCTGCGCGCGAAGGAGGGCGGCGTCCGGCCACAGTCCGCCCGCACCCTGCGCGCGAACCTCGCCGTCGCCAAGGAAGAAGTCGGAACCGGTCGACGCCGGTCCGGTCGCGTGCACGTACGCCTTCAGGTCGAGGTAGGGGTCCTTGTTGAACCACCACCACACCTCCCAGGTCGTCGAGTCGGCGAGGATGCCGGCCTGTCCCGTACCGACCGAACCACGCAGTGGGCCGGCCGCGAGCCCCGCCGGCGTCGCGGACGCCGGGCGCGCCGTGGACGGTCCACCGGTGGCCGGTCCGGGAGCCCCGCGCGTCGCTCCGGTGTCGCCGGGCGTGAAGGGCCCCGAGCCCGCGTGCTTTCCACCGTAGTTGGTCGACGGGCCCGGGCCCGGCGGCGGCGGTTGGTGGGTCGGGGGTTGGGTCGGCGGGACGAAGATCCCCCCGTGCGCGCTTGCTTCCGGCGCCCAGCCGGAGTCGATCACGAAACCGAGCCAGACGGTCGCGACGACCACAACTCTCGTGCAGGTTCTCATGGAGTGAGGCTAGTGAACCTGTCGGGTGCGGTCACGATCCCACGCGCACGCGCGCTCGGGTGCGAGTCCGCTCACTCCGGACGGAGACACGAAGCTGCCCGCGCGAAGCGGGTGCCCTGCGGGTTGCCGGACGTGTTCGAGCGGAGACGCACGTCCCGTCCGGCGAGAAAAAAAGAGAGCGGCCCGCTCCGAGGCGCGGGCCGCTCGTGGACATCTCCTCCGAATCGGAGGTGCGTCGTCAGGACGCGATGCTGCCCGGGCGCTCGGGCGGCGGCACGAGGCCCAGCGCGCGGCCGAGGCGCTTCTTGCCGAACTGCGGATTCTCGAGGTAGTAGAGCGTGCGCTCCATGAAGCGCTTCGCGCGCTGGCCGTAGGCGTAGTACCAGCGCTCGTAGGAGCGCACCATGTTCTTGCGCAGCTCCTCGAGCTCGACCTGGTTGAAGTGCTCGTGCTGGTAGGCGGAGCGGTTCGACGAGACGTAGTTCTCGCGCAGGTCGGTGAGGTCGATGTTGGCCTGGTAGTTGTCCCAGGACTCCGTGCCGATCAGCGGGTTGAAGACCGACACGCGCACGAGGTCGGGTCCGGCGAGCTTCAGCACCTTCTCGGTCTCGAGGATGTCCTCCTTGGTCTCGCCGGGGCTGCCGACGATCAGGTAGACCTTGGCCCAGATGCCCGCGCGGCGCGTCATCTTGGCGGCCTCGACGATCTCCTCTGGCGTGAGGTCCTTCTTGAGGACGTCCAGCATGCGCTGGCTACCGGATTCCCAGCCATAGTAGATGCGGCGGCAACCGGCGCGGTGCATGTGCTTGAGGAGCGGGTAGTCGACGCAGTCCGCGCGCGTGTTCGCGATCCACTGGAACTTCAGGCCGCGGCGCAGGATCTCGTCGCACATCTCGTGGATGCGCTTGCGGCGCAGCGTGAGGATCTCGTCGACGAACAGGATCACGCCCGGGTCGTACGTCTTCACGATGTGCTCGAGCTCGTCGACGATCAGCTGCGTCGAACGCACGCGGAAGCCGCGCCCCGTGAGCTCCTTCTGGCAGAAGATGCATTTGAAGGGGCAGCCGCGCGTCGTGAAGATGTACGCGAGCTTCTCGGGGTTGTGCTTGAAGTAGGTCTCCATCGGCAGCAGGTGGCGCGCCGGCATGGGGACCTCGTCGAGCTTCTTGATCAGCGGCGGGGCCGCGTTGTCGATCCAGAGCTCGCCGTCGCGCTTGGCCGCGAGGCCGGGAACCGCCTGGAGCTCCTCGTCGACGCCGCCCTCGAGCGCGCGCAGGAACTGCGGCAGCGTCTCCTCGCACTCGCCCTTCAGGACGTAGTCGAAGTGTCCGCTGTCGAGGAAGATGCCCTGGTCGACGGACGCGTGCGGGCCGCCCATCAGCGTGATCTTGCCCTTCTCCTTGGCGTACTTGGCCCAGGCGATGGCGCGGCGGATGTTCGGCGTCAGCGCGCCGAAGCCGATCACGTCGTTGCGTTCGATGGCGGCCTTCATCTCCTGGTCGTTCAGGATTCGCTCGTCGCCGAGCTCGACCGGGATGCCCTCTTGCTCGAGGCAGGCGCCCAGGTACGCGATGCCGAGGATCATGGCCAGGGGGTCTTCCTGGACGTGCGGCTTGACGTACGTGACTAGGGTCTTGCGCATCGTGGTGTGCTTCGTGGTGTGCTGGCCGGAACTGCGGATGCTGGCATCGCGCCCCAGCCCCTATCGGCGGGTTACGCGAGCGGAAGGTCCCTGCATCCCGAGAATCCCGGGTCGGGGGGGAGAGCACACAAGTCTACCCCTCCTCCAGGGACGCGCAATCCGTTGCTGCATCCGCGTCCGAGCGGGCCCCTGGGCCGGCGGAAGCCCCTCCGAAGACTCCAGACGACCCTCCGAGGGCCCTCGCGGGTCTCCGCTGGCGACCGGGGAGCCCCGGGCGCCGCGCGGAAGGCAGAACCCTCGACACGCGGGACCCGGTTCGCCGCACGCGATCCGGGGGGTCAGGGAGTGGCGGAGAGCTCCGCCACCTCGCCCGCGCGTCGCGTCCGCCGGAAGTGGCGCGTGACGTACGCCAGGTGGACCAGCACCCACGACATGTAGAGCGCGATTCCGAAGGCCGCCCCGTGGTGCGGGTAGATCCAGACGAGCGCCACGTTCGCGGGGATCGTGAAGATCCCGCCCACCACCGTGAGGGTCAGGGCGACCTTCAGCTTGGCCGTGGCGACGTAGAAGGGCTCCAGCGCCAGCGCGAAGGCGAACGGCACGAACCCCAGCGCGAGGATGGCCGCGTTCACGAAGACCGGCTCGGCGTAGTCCGCCGGGAACACGAGGCCCACGACCGGCTTCACGAACGGCAGGCAAGCCAGCACGGCCGCCGCGATCAGGCCGCCGCCGGTGAACGTGACGCGCATCCAGAGGCGCCGGAAGGCCACCGGGTCGCGCACGCCCTTGAGCTCGCTCAGGGCCGGCAGCATGGTCCGCGTCACGCCCTGCATCAGCGTCAGCGGCAGCCCCATGATGCGCTGCGCGATGTGGAAGTAGGCCACCCACTCCATGCTGGCCGCCGCGCCGATCATCAGCCGCGGCAGGATCGTGAGCACCAGGACGTTCGTGTTCTTGACGAGGCCCACGCGGATGCCGAGGCGCATGCCCTGGCGCAGCGGAACGTCGCGCACGTGACCCAGGAGGTCGCGCAGGCCGGGCAGCCAGCTGCCTCCGTCGCGGCGCGCGCTCGCGTAGAGGTCCAGGGCGATCACGTTGGTCAACACGGTGCCCGCGATCATGCCGAGGACCGCGCCCTTGGCGGAGCCCGTGATCAGCGCCCCGAGGATCACGAGGAACGCCCGCAGGAGCTCCTGCCCGTTGTCCATCGCACCGAGGCTGCGCATGCGCCGGGTCCCCTGGAACGCGACGACCGCGACCCAGCGGGGCAGGTCGAGCAGCGGCATGGCGGTCAGCCACCAAGCCCACAGGCCGAGCTCGCGGCTGCCGTAGAAGTGCTCTCCGACCGACGGCAGTGCCAGGTAGCCCACGCCGAAGATCACGAGGCTGAAGAGCACCACGCCCTTCAGCAGGAACGCGAGCCACTGCGTGACCTTCTCGTCGAGGCCGCGCGCGCTGGCGGCGGCCACCTGGCTGACGGTCGCCGGAACGAGGCCCACCGAGACGACGAAGAACGTCAGCGCCTGCAGCATCAGCGCGACGTTGAAGGCTCCCTGGCCGCTGGCGCCGAGCAGGAACGCGATCGCGACGGAGCTGGCGAACTGGCTGCCCTGGATCAGGACGCCGCTCGCCTGCAGCGTGACGACGTCGCGGACGAACTTGCTGCCGCGCAGGCGCGCGAGCAGCGCGGCGGCGCTCATCGACGAGCCTCCGCCGCGTCCCGCAGGGCCCGGTCGTAGAGCTCGAGGACCGCCTGCGCGTTGCGCTCCCAGCCGGCCTCGCCGGAGCGCGCGTGCTCGCGGCCGGCCCGCCCCAGCGACGCGCGCAGCGCCTCGTCTTCGAACAGGCGGCGCAGCGCCGCCTCGACGGAGTCCTCGTCGGCGGGCACGAGCAGTCCCGTGCGCTCGTCGAGGATGGCGTCCTCCGCGCCGCACTCGAGCGTCCCCACCGACGCCGTCCCGCTGGCCGCCGCCTCCAGGTAGACGATCCCGAAGCCCTCGAAGCCGCCGTCGGCGGCGTGGACCGGCGTGTGCAGGAAGACCTCGGCGCGCTGCAGCAGGTCGATCTTCTCGTCCTCGGTCACGTTCCCGAGGAAGTGGACCCGCGCCTCGAGCCCCGCGGCCTCGAGCCCGGCGCGCAGAGAGCGCTCGTAGTCGTCCCCCGAGAGCTTGCCGACGACGAAGTGGTGCCACTCCGGGAAGGCCGGCGCGACGCGCGCCCAGGCCGCGAGCGTCAAGTGGTGGCCCTTGCGCTCCTTCATCTCGCCGATCGACAGCGTGAACGGCACGCCGTGCCAGGGCCTGTCGCCGACGTCGCGCGGGGCCTCGTAGTGCGCCGCATCGACGGCGTTCGGCACGACGCGGATCCGCTCCGCCGCCGGCGCGGCGCCGTCCAGGACCTCGAGCATGCGGCGCTTCGTGTAGGCGCTGACGGAGATCATCGACGCGAAGCGCGCATACGTCCAGCGCGCGAGCCGCCCGTGCCGCGGCGACAGCAGCGGCTGCACGGTGTAGGTGCCGTGCGCCGTGGCCACGCAGGGCACGCCCGCGGAGCGCGCCGCGAGCAGCGCCGCGAAGCTGTGCGGGTAGTCCTTGATGGCGTGCACGAGGTCGACGCCGCGCGCCAGGGACCGCAGACGCCACAGGCTCCACAAGAGGCTCGACCAGAAGCGCCCCCGCGACATGTAGAAGAAGTAGTCGGGCGGCAGGGCCACCTCGACGCGCCAGCGGTCGGGGACCTGGTCCGACGTCGGCCGATGCTTGCGCGCCAGACCGACGCGCACCTCGAGACCGGGGCGCTGGGCCTCCATGGCCGCGATCAGGCGCATCGCGTAGCGACCCACGCCGTCGAGGTCGGAGAGCGAGTCGGTCAGGAACAGGACGCGCACGGGGCGAGCCTACCCGGCCCGCGCGGCCATCCAATCGAGAATTCGCCGCGCGCGGGCGTCGTAGGTGTGCTCCACGGAGCGGGCGCGGAGGCGCTCGGAGAGTCGCGCGCGCAGCTCGGCGTCGTCGAGCGCGCGACGCAGCGCGGCCGCGAGGGCCGCGGCGTCGTCGGGCGCGAAGTAGACGGCGTCCTCTCCCAGGACCTCGCGCAGGCTGGGGAGGTCGCTCGCCACGAGCGGCAGCCCGACCGCCATGGCCTCGAAGACCTT
>CAYGPA010000165.1:0-10227 GCA_964351535.1 uncultured Planctomycetaceae bacterium | reverse complement strand
GACGTGCTCGTGGGGGAGGGCGTGGCGGACGCGGACGTGCTGGTCGCGTACCCGCACGCGGGGCCGGCGCTCGGCCGCCTGGCGCAGCTCGCGCGCGAGCATCCGACGGCGTCGGTCGCGGTGCTGGTCGAGGACGCGGAGGCCGCGGCCGAGGTGCCGGACGAGCTCGGCCTCTTCGTCGACGTCAATCCGGGCATGGACCGCACCGGGCGGCCGCTGTCGGAGCGGGCGGAGATCCTGGAAGCGGCTCGCGCCGCCGGCGCGCGCCTGCGCGGACTGCACTTCTACGACGGCCACCGACACGACGCCGACGTCGCCGAGCGCACGCGCCTGGCGCACGCGGGGTTCGACGAGCTGGTCGAGCTCTGCGCGATGTTCGCGCGCGAGGGGCTCGACCTCGGCGAGGTCGTCACCAGCGGAACACCGAGCTTCCCGGCGGCCCTCGAGTACGACCGCTGGCAGGACCTGGCGCCCGCCGCGCACCGCGTCTCGCCCGGGACGGTCGTCTACCACGACCTGCGCTCGGAGGAGCTCGGTCCCGAGCTGGGGCTCGCGCCGGCCGCCTGCGTGCTGGCGCGCGTCGTCAGCCGGCCGCGTTCGGGCCGCGTGACGCTCGACGCGGGCTCGAAGGCGCTCGCCGCCGAGGCCGGGGACCCGTGCGCCGTGGTCGTCGGCTGGCCCGGTCTGCGGCCGCGCACGCCTAGCGAGGAGCACCTGCCCGTCGACGTCGTCGAAGGTCCCGCCCCGCGCCGCGGCGACGTGCTGGCGCTCGTGCCGCGCCACGTCTGTCCGACCGTGAACCTCGCCGAGGAGGCCCTGATCCTCGACGCCGGGCGGCCCGTCGGCGTGGCGTCGGTCCGCGCGCGCGCGCACGAGCTGGGCGTGCCCCGGCTGCCGCGGCTCGGCGGAGCGGAGAACCCGTAGCGGCGCGGCCGCGCGCATCGGGTACGCTGCATTCGACCATGACCGCTCCGAGCTTCGAGGACGTCGTCCAGCGGCGGTACGACCGCCGCGGCTTCCTGCACGACGTGGCCTCCGGCGCGTCGCTCGCCCTCCTCCCGTTCCTCGGCTCGCGCGGTGCCCGCGGCGCCCTCCGGCCGGCGAGCGCCCTCGGGTTCGAGTCCGTGCCCGCGAGCACGGCCGACGAGCTGCGCGTGCCGCCGGGGTACGTCGCCGAGGTGCTGCTCCGCTGGGGCGACCCGCTGCACGCGGACGGACCGGCGCTGGACCTCGCGCAGCAGAGTCGCGCGACGCAGGCGCTGCAGTTCGGCTTCAACTGCGACTTCCTCGGCTACTTCCCGCTGGCGTCGGGCGAGGCCGGCTCGCGCCGCGGGCTCCTGTGCGTCAACCACGAGTTCACGAGCCGGCGCGAGATGTTCGAGGGCGCGGGCCGCGAGCCCAGCGCGCGTGAGGCCGAGGTCGAGATGGCCGCGCACGGAATCAGCGTCGCCGAGGTGCGCGCGGGCGAGGACGGCCGCTGGCGCCTGGAGCCGAGCTCGCGCTTCAACCGGCGCATCACGGCCACGACTCCGTGCCGCCTCTCGGGCCCGGCCGCCGGGTCGGCCGCGCTGCGTACGAAGGCCGACCCCGAGGGGCTCACGGTGCTGGGCACGCTCTACAACTGCTCGGGCGGCATCACGCCCTGGGGCACGATGCTCTCGGGCGAGGAGAACGTCTTCCACTACTTCGCGAACGCCCCCGAAGGCGAGGACCTCGAGACCCGCTCGCGCCGGCGCTACGACGCGCCCGCGGGCCGCAGCCACTACGGCTGGGAGGCGTTCGACGAGCGCTTCGACCTCTCCTCCGACCCGCGCGAGTACCACCGCTTCGGCTGGATCGTCGAGGTGGATCCGCACGACCCCGAGCGCGCCCCGGTGAAGCGCACGGCGCTCGGTCGCATGTTCCACGAGGGCGCGACGACCGCCCTGACCGACGACGGGCGCGTGGTCGTCTACACCGGCGACGACAAGGCCTTCGAGTTCGTCTACAAGTTCGTCACGGCGGGCCGCTTCGACGCGAGCGACCGCGCGGCCAACCGCGACCTGCTCGACGCCGGCACGCTGTACGCGGCGCGCTTCGACGCCGACGGGACCGGCGCGTGGCTGCCGCTGCGACCCGAAGGCGCGCTCGAGGACTGGAGCCAGGAGGACATCCTCGTGCACACGCGCCTCGCGGCGACGGTGCTCGGCGCCACGCCCATGGATCGCCCCGAGGACGTCGAGGTGCACCCGCGCACGCACCGCGTCTACGCCGTCATGACCAAGAACTCCGCGCGCGAGGAGGGCGACGGCGGCGCGAACCCGCGCGCGCAGAACCGCCACGGCCACGTGGTGGAGCTCGACGAGGACCGCGGCGACCTGGGCTCGACCTCGTTCACGTGGAACCTGTTCCTGCTGGGCGGAGATCCCGCGCAGCCGGAGCACGAGGCCTTCTACGCGGGGGCGCGGGAGGGGATCGACCCGCTGTCGTGCCCCGACAACGTCGCGTTCTCGCCCGACGGAACGATGTGGATCGCGACCGACGGTCAACCCAGGTCGCTGGGCGTGAACGACTGCCTGTACGCGGTGGCGACCTCCGGCCCGGAGCGCGGCCGCACGCGCCGCTTCCTCTCCGGTCCGCGCCGCTGCGAGATCTGCGGACCGGAGTTCACGCCGGACGGCAGGACGCTGTTCGTCAGCGTCCAGCATCCGGGCTCGGGCAAGGGCCTGGCCGATCCCGAGGAGGGCAGCGTGTGGCCCGACGGCGACTTCCCGCGACCCAGCGTCGTCGCCATCCGGCGCGTCGACGGCCAGCCGATCGGTTCCTGAAGCGGCCTGCGCGAGCCGCGCGACGTGCTTCGCGTTCGCGTGCGATCCAACCTTGCGTTTTCGTCATCTCCGCGCGGCCGGTGTTCGCCAAGTGCCGGCAGGAGTGGAGAGGCAGCCGCAGCCTGCCGGTTGTGTCGTTTCGGCTGCGTGCTCGCGAATGGTTCGGGCTAGCATCCCATCCGGAGGAGCTTCGCCGTTCGAGGACGGCCCGCCGTGAGTCAAGAGGACGACCGATGAACGCATGGATCGATGGGGTCGTGATCGCCGTGCTCGTCACTGGAGCCGCGGTCGCGCAGGAAGAGGCGCCGCAGCAGCGCCCCGGGGCCAAGCACCGCGAGCAGGAGCAGGCCCGCGGGGAACGCGCCGCGCGGGTGCCCCGCGACGACGAGAGCGCCCGCTCCGCCGCCGCGGTCGTGCAGGTCGGTCCCTACGTCAGCGTGCAGGTGAACGTCGACGGTCAGGGCCTGAACATCGTCGGCGACGCGGCCAACGAGCCGTCGATCGCGGTCCATCCGACGCTGGACCACTTCGTCGTGGGCTGGCGCGAGTTCGCGTCCTCCTCGTCGGGCTTCCGCGAGGCGGGCTACGCCTACAGCCACGACGGCGGCGCGAGCTGGACGTTCCCGGGCGTGCTCCAGCCGGGCAGCTTCCGCACCGATCCGATCGTGGAGTACGACAGCTCCGGCACGGTCTTCTACTCGAGCTCCAGCGGCGGCGCGGTCTCCGTCTTCCGCTCGTTCAACTCGGGCGTCACGTGGCAGGGCCCGACCGGCGCCTTCGGCGGCGACAAGAACTGGATGATCGTCGACCGCAGCGGCGGGCCGGGCGACGGCAACCTCTACGGGGTCTGGCGCCGCGACGCGGGGTGCTGCGGCGTGAACTCGCTGACGCGCTCCGCGGACGGCGCGCTGACCTACCGGCCGCCGGCGCCGTGCGGGCAGTTCAGCCCCGGCCTCGGAACGATGGCGATCGGGACCAACAGCGACCTCTACGTCGCCGGGGTCGTCAGCAACCCGGCGCTGGACCTCACGCAGCCCGTGGTCACGCGCTCGCAGAACGTGCGCTTCCCGGGCGTGCTCATGCCCACCTTCGTCGACACCGTCCTCGACCTGGGGGGGGACATCATCCAGAGCGGGCTCTCCACCTATCCGAACCAGGTCGGGATCCACGGCCAGGTGTACGTCGGCGTGGACCGCTCCGGCGGCCCGAACCACGGCAACGCCTACATCCTGGCGTCCGTGCTGCCGACCGGCGCACCGCAGCCCACGACGGACGTGCACATCATCCGCAGCCTCGACGATGGAGCGACCTGGAGCGCGCCGCTGAAGGTCAACGACGACGTCGATCCGGGCAACCTGAACTGGCAGTGGTTCGGGATGCTGTCGATCGCTCCCAACGGGCGTCTCGACGTCGCCTGGAACGACACGCGGGCCGGCGGCGTCGCCAACATGAGCGAGCTGATGTACTCGTACTCCTACGACGGCGGGCTGACGTGGTCGGAGAACGTCGCCGTCTCGCCGCCCTTCGACTCCTACCTCGGCTTTCCGGTGCAGGCGAAGATCGGCGACTACAACGACATGAAGTCCGACCTCGAGGGCGCGCACATCGCGTACGCGGCGACGTTCAACGGCGAGCAGGACATCTACTACGTGCGGGTGTTCCCCGACTGCAACGGCAACGGTATCTCGGACGAGACCGACCTCCTGAACGCCACCAGCGCCGACGCGAACGCCACCGGGATCCCGGACGAGTGCGAGCTGGGCGTCCAGGTACCGACGGGCTTCTCCGGGCCCGTGAAGAAGCGCCCGTGAGCTGCGCGGACCCGCGCGGGCGTCGTTCCGGCGCCGCGCGGGGTCCCTCGAGCGCGAATCGACCTTCCCCCCCTCCCCCTTGTCGCTGCTCTCTCCGTCGTTCTTCGCGCTCGTCCTCGGCGCGGCCCTCGTGGTCCGCGGGGTGCGCGGCCCCGCGCGCGGTCTGCTCTTCCTGGCGCTGTCCGCCTGGTACGCAGCCGGGTTCCTGACGCCGGTCGGAGCGGCCTTCGTCGCGTCCTTCTGCTTGGCGGGCTTCGGCCTGGCGCACTGGGTCGCGGGGCGGCCGCGCCGGAAGCTGCCCGCCGTCCTGCTGCTGGTCCTCGTGTTCGTGTACGCGCGCGGGTACTCGTTCCTCGAGCTGCTGCTGCCCGGGGACTGGCTGACGCGCGCCTTCGCGACCGCGGGGCTCTCGTTCCTGCTGTTCAAGATCCTGCACGTCGTCCTCGACCGGGCCGACGGGCGCATCGAGCGCCTGCCGCTGCTCGAGTACCTCGACTACTGCCTGGCCTTCACGACGTTCCTGCTGGGGCCCATCCAGCGCTTCCAGGACTTCTCCGACCAGTGGAACGGCCGCACGCCGTCGATCGAGCCGACCTTCGAGGCGCACCTCGACGCGACCAACCGGATCCTGCGCGGGCTGGTCAAGAAGTTCGTCGTGGCCGAGTCCCTGCACGCCTTCGCGCTGTCGCCGGGGGCCGAGCTTGCCTCGATGGGGGCGGGGGAGGTCCTGCTCGGGACGTACGCGTTCTACGCCTTCCTGTACTTCGACTTCTCGGGCTACTGCGACGTCGTGATCGGCGCCGGCAGCCTGGTGGGGGTGCGCCCGCCGGAGAACTTCGACCTGCCGTTCCTCGCGCCGAACGCCTCCCAGTTCTGGCTGCGCGTGCACCGCTCGCTGACGACCTGGCTGACCGACTACGTGTTCAATCCGCTCTACGTGGCCTTCCTGCGCTCGAAGCAGCTCGGCGGCTGGCCGCTCACCAGCGCCTGTCTGGCGCTGCTCGCGACCATGCTGGTGTCGGGGCTGTGGCACGGCACCACGTTCAACTTCGTGCTGTTCGGCGTGGTGCACGGCGTGTACCTGGTCGTGTTCCGCGTGTACGAGCACGTGCTGCGCAAGCGACTGGGCGGCAAGGGTCTGGCCGCGTGGCGGGCGACGTGGACCTCGCGCGTCGCCGGGACCGTGCTGACCTTCCTCTTCACCGGCGCGGCGTACCTCTTCTTCGTGCTCGACACCGCGGCCCTGCGCGTGCTGTTCGACCCTGGCTCGACACCGTGAAGCGACGCACCATGAAGCTACGAACCACTCACCTGCGCATCGGCCGCAAGCTCCTCTGGATGCTCTTCCTGATGGCGCTGCTCGTGCTGGGCTCCACCACGACCGTCGACTTCGTCTACCGTGCGTTCTGAACACCTGAGACACGTCCTCGCGAGCGCGCTGTGCGCGCTGCTCGCGTTCGCGCTCGTGCACGCGGCGGCCGAGGCCGTGGCGCGCTGGGCGGAGCGCTGCCCCGGCGCGCACCTCTGGTGGAAGGAGGAGCAGCTCTCGATCCTCGAGCCGGCGCTGTACGAGGAGCGGGACGCGACGCGGCTCTTCGTGTACGGCGCCTCGGTCGCGCGCGAGGCCGTCCACGAGGCGACGATCGTCGAGCGGCTGCCGGACTTCTACGTGCGCGACGAGTCCCACAGCCTCGCGTCGCGCTCGGACGTCCTGCGCTACCTGGAGTACCTCGAGGGCGCCCACGGTCCGGAGGCCTTCCCCGAGCACCTCGTGCTGACGTGGACCCCGCGCATGCTGGCGGACGTCGGCGCCCAGGGGTCCGCGCTCGGCGGCGCGATCGACCGCTACTCGCCGGGGTGGCGGCGCGCCGCGGTCGGGGCCCCCGCGCTGCTCGAGCCCAGGGGCTTCCGGGACTCGCTCGGCGCGCGCTGGCGAGCCGTCCTGCACCAGCGCAGCCGCTACCGGAACGCGGTGCGCACGGTGTTCCGCGTGCTGCGCCAGCGTCCGCTCGAGCTCGACTGCCGGCGCCGCGACTTCGTCCCGCCGCTGCGCCGCGCGACCTACCGCCACCTCCCGCCGAAGTCGGCCGGGAGGGTCGCCGAGATCCTCGGCGGTCTGAACGAGTTCTGGAGGCGCGCACACACCTACGACTTCGCCGCGGACCGCGCCGCGATCCTGGCCGACCTGGATCGGATCCGCGCGTTCTGTGAACGCCACGGGGTCGCGCTGTACGTCGTGACGATGCCCGAGCGCTCGGGCTACCGCGCGCTGTACGCGGACGGGGTCTACGAGGAGTTCCTCGCGCTGATCGACGAGGGCTTCGCCGCGGACCCGCGCCTGCACCTGCGGACGCTGCTCGAGGACGACGAGTACTTCGACCACTGTCATGCGAACCTGCGCGGCGCGCGTAAGTTCTCGCGGGCGGTTGCGGAGTTCGTGGGGAACGCGCTGGGGGTTTGATGGGTCGTTGACCGCGCCTTCCCGCATCTGGGCCTGCACGACGAAAGCGTCATCTCCGGGGAGGGCGTTGCGATCTAGGATGAGTTCCTTCGCTCGCACCTTCTCCCTCCCCCCCTTCTCCCCCCCGTTCAGAAGGACGCGAACCGTGCCGCCCGCCAGCCGCGGAACCGAGGCGCAGCGCCTGCGCAGCGGTTCCCCGTCCGAACTGCTATCCGACCGCTCCTTGCGCGTGCTCCCCGAGTTCGCCGAGAGCGTGATCGAGAGGCGCTCCGACAGGCTCGACCCCGTCACCGCGTGGCGTGAGCTGCACGCGCGCGTGCAGACGTGCGACGACTACGTCGAGCTGCGCGCCCTGGCGCGTCGGTCGGGCGAACTGGTGCGCCGGGTGGGCGCGCCGCCCGGCGCCGTGACCAAGCGCGTGGCGCTGCTGGTCGGCGGCGAGAGCCGCTTCCTCGAGGCCCCGCTGCGCGTCGCGCTCCGCGCGGTCGGCATCGAGCCGCGGATCCACCGCCCGCCCTTCGGCCCGCTGGCCGCCGAGATGCTCGACCCCGCGTCGGGACTCTCGAAGTTCGATCCGGACCTCTGCATCGTGCTGCCGACCGTCTCCAGCGTGTCCTACTGGCCGCGGGAGGGCGACGACGCCGCCGCCGTCCAGCAGGCCGCGGAGCGCGTCTGCGCCGACCTGCTCGGGCCGATCCGTGTGCTCCACGAGCGCACCGGGTGCGACGTCGTGCTCGGGACGATCCCCGTGCCGCCGCTGCGGTCGCTCGGCAACCTGGGGGCCAAGCGGCCTGCCGACCCCGTGCGCTTCGTGCGGCGCGTGAACCTGCTGCTCGGCGACCTGGCGCCCGGCTACGTCCACCTGAACGACGTCGCGGAGCTCGCGAGCGCGCGCGGCAACGCCGAGTGGATGGACGCCAAGTACTGGTACCACGCGAAGCAGCCCATGCGCTTCGACCGCGTGCCGCAGCTCGTGCGCAGCACCGCGGCCGTCGCCGGCGCCTGCTACGGCAAGACCCGCAAGTGCCTCGTGCTCGACCTCGACGGCACCCTGTGGGGCGGCGTGGTCGGCGAGGACGGCCTGGCCGGCATCCGCATCGGCGAGGGCACGCCCGACGGCGAGGCGTTCAAGGCCTTCCAGCAGTACGTGCGCGAGCTGCGCGACCGCGGCGTCGTGCTCGCGGCGTGCAGCAAGAACGATCCCGAGGTCGCGCGCCGGCCTTTCCGCGAGCACCCGGAGATGGTCCTTCGCCTCGACGACTTCGCGACCTTCCGCGCCGGCTGGGAGAACAAGTCCGCGGTCATCGCGTCGATCGCCGCCGAGCTCGACCTGGGCCTCGACGCGCTGGTCTTCCTCGACGACTCACCGCTCGAGCGCGCCGAGGTCCAGAGCCTCCACCCGCAGGTGGCCGTGCCCGACATGCCCCGCGACGCGTCGGACTATCCCGAGGTCCTGGAGCGCGGCCGCTACTTCGAGGTCGTCGCGCTCAGCGACGAGGACCGCCGCCGCACCGAGACGTACCGCTCGCGCAGCGCGGCGCGCGACCTCGCGGCGAGCTCCACCGACGTCGAGTCCTTCCTGCGCGACCTGCAGATGCGCGGCGACTTCCGCCCGTTCCGCGCCGTCGACCACCCGCGCGTCGTGCAGCTCTCCAACAAGACCAACCAGTTCAACCTGACGACCCGCCGGACCACGCTGGCCGAGGTCGAGGAGCGCGCCGCGGACCCCGCGTGGTTCACGCGCACGCTGCGCCTCTCCGACCGCCTCGGCGACCACGGCCTGGTCGTCGTGCTGCAGGGCCGGCTCGACGGCGAGGACCTGGTCCTCGACAACTGGCTCATGAGCTGCCGCGTGCTGCAGCGCGGCGTCGAGGCCTTCGTGCTGAACGAGATCGCCCGCGACGCCCGCGAACTCGGCGCCCGAAGGCTGCGCGCGAGCTACGAGCGCACCGAGCGCAACGGCATGGTCGCCGACCTCGGCCCGCGCCTCGGAATGACCGTCGACGACGCCGACGAGACGCGCGCCGCGTGGAGCCTCGACCTCGCCACCTTCGAATTCCTCCCCACCGCGATCGAGCGCACCCGCCAGCCATGACCGACACCGACCTCTGGCAACGCCTGCACGCCGTCTTCGCCGACGTGTTCGAGGAAGACGTCCCCCTGAAACCCGAGACGACCGCCATGGACGTCGAGGGCTGGGACTCCGTCCGCAACGTCGAACTCTTCGTCGCCCTCGAACGCGAATTCGGCGTCCGCTTCACCACCGGCGAGATCGCCACCCTCGAAGACGTCGGCGGCCTGGCGAACGCGATCCGCGCGCACGCCGTGAGCTAAGGGGGCGTGTCCGGAGTTCGCCGCCCATGTCGACGTTCTTGGACGCCCCTGGCGGTAGTCCACGCGCAGCGCGAAGACTCCTGGTCATGATTCGTTCCCCCGGGAGGCCGACACCCAGTCGTCAAGCTGAGGTCGGATCCGGCGCGGTGTATAGCCCTGTACGAACGGTGACGGGGCCGACGGACCGCTTGTACGGCTTGCTGGGCATCCGTGTCTGACACGGCTCCATCGAGACCTTCAAGCACCGTCGACCTCGGATACGGGCTTCTCCTCAACTGCAACGAAGCGGAACCAGCGGCAGCTCTTGCACCAGCCGAGCGTCCGCTTTCCGACCGATTCGGCGCCGATCCGAACGACTCCGGCCTCGCTCGCGTCGCGGGTTGCCCCGCACTTCGTGCATCGGACCTGCCAACCTGGTGCGTACCCGTTCATGTCATCCACCTGCTAGGACGAATGTCGAAAGCCTCGGCGATCAGCGGCACCGCGAAGCGTTTACCGCCTGAATCGGCTTGTTGGGTAGCCTCGCAACGGCAGCGCGAGGCGATGAAGTCATCGTCCTCAAGAGTACCAGTTAGATTCTTTGCCCACGACATCCGCCACGTGCCAACCGCGCTCCTTCAACGTCGCCACGTGCCCCGTCCAGGCCGCACCGTCCCCAAGAGCGCCCCGCGGAACGGCAAGGCAGACGAGGTGACTGGGGCGGGTCATGGCGACGTACGTCTGCTGCAGGCGGGCGCGATCCTGAACTCCGGCACCGTTGAGGTTAAGTTTCTCTCCCAACAACCATGGAAGCATCCTCTTCGCCGAGTGGTCG
>CAYGPA010000164.1:0-10251 GCA_964351535.1 uncultured Planctomycetaceae bacterium | reverse complement strand
GCCGGTGCGTCAGGGCGGCATTAAAGTGCCCGATATTGACACACTGATCGACAAACTTAAAAACGAAGCAAAGGTGATTTAACATGGCTATACTCGTCATTGCAGAACACGATTCAAAATCTATTAAATCCGGCACACTTAATACCATTGCCGCTGCCCGTAAAATTGATACCGACGTGCACCTTCTGGTGGCTGGTGCGGGAATTGGCGGCGCTGTAGAAGCCGCCCAGAAAATTCACGGCATTACAAAAGTGATTGCGGCTGATGCGCCGGAGCTGGCGCATACGCTAGCGGAAAACATGGCACCTGTGATTGTCGGTGCGGCGGGTGGATATTCCCACATTCTTGCCCCCGCCAGCACATACGGTAAAAATCTAATGCCGCGTGTAGCGGCCTTGCTGGATACGCAGCAAATCTCCGATATCATCGCCGTGCATGATGACAAAACTTTCGACCGCCCTGTTTATGCGGGCAATGCGATTGCTACGGTGGAATCATCCGATGCGCTGAAAATTATCACCGTGCGCACAACCGCGTTTGATCCTGTTCAGGCCGAAGGCGGGCAAGTGCCCGTGGAAACCATCGGCGGCAAGGGTGATTCCGGCCTGTCGAGTTTTGTCGGGTTGGAAGCCTCCGAATCCGACCGTCCTGATCTGACTTCCGCCCGCGTGGTTGTATCCGGCGGACGCGGCGTTGGCTCAGGTGAAAACTTCGCGATCATCGAAGCACTGGCCGATAAACTCGGCGCGGCGGTCGGCGCATCCCGCGCAGCAGTCGATGCAGGCTTCGTCCCCAATGACTATCAGGTCGGTCAGACTGGTAAAATCGTTGCCCCTGATTTGTATATCGCTGTCGGTATTTCCGGCGCGATCCAGCACCTTGCAGGTATGAAAGGATCAAAGATTATCGTTGCCATCAACAAAGATGAAGATGCGCCGATTTTCAATGTCGCCGATTACGGTCTTGTCGCCGACCTGTTCGATGCGGTGCCTGAATTAACCGGCAAGCTGTAGGTTTCCATGCTTAATATTACCCTCATCGGCTGCGGGAATATGGGCGGCGCGCTTTTGCGCGGCTGGCTGGAAAGCGGCATGAATGCGGCCTTCGCCGTGTTAGAGCCGCATTCCCTGCCCGATGATTTAACCCGCAGCAATGTGACGCATCACATCACAGCCGATACCCTGCCGGCGGCGGATATGATCGTGATGGCGACAAAGCCGCAGATTATGGATGCTGTGTGCGCAGGACTTGCGCCGCACATAAAACCGGATAGCGCCATACTTTCAATCGCAGCCGGAAAAACCACTGCATTCTTTGAAGCGCATTTCGGAGCGCTCCAGCCCGTCATTCGCACCATGCCCAACACCCCTGCCGCCATCGGCAAAGGCATCACGGTCGGTTTTGCCAACGCGCATGTTAGCCCCGCGCAAAAATCACTCGCCGAAAATTTATTATCCGTCACAGGTGCGTTTGAATGGATTGATGATGAATCCCTGATGAATGCCGTCACCGCCGTATCGGGCAGCGGCCCGGCCTATCTGTTCCATTTTGTGGAAGCCCTAAGCACGGCAGCAAAACATCTCGGCCTGCCGGAAGATCTGGCGGTTGACGTGCACGCCCGCGGGCATCGACGGCTCGATGGCGTCGAGCAGCGCGTCGACCTCGTCGGTGATCGCCAGCGTGTTGGTCCCGGGCGCCTTCTGCAGCGTCATGACGACCGCCGGGTGACCGCCGTCGGCGCCCGTGCCGCGCTTCGGCGCCGGCCCGAAGCGCACGTCGGCGACCTGCTCGATCGTGACCGGAGCGCCTTCGTGGATCTTGATCATCGTCCCGCCGATGTCGGAGACCGAGCGCACCCGGCCGCTCTGGCGGATGGGCAGCTCGAGGTTGTCGACGTCGGGCAGGTAGCCGGCGCTGAGCGTGCTGTGCGCGGCCTCGGCCGCGCGGATGACGTCCTCCACCGTCAGGTCGTAGAGGCGCAGCTTCTCCTGCTCGACGAGCACCTGGTACTCGGGCAGCTCGCCGCCGATGACGGAGACCTGCGCCACGCCGGGGATGGCCAGCAGCTTGTTGCGCAGGTCGAACTCGGCGTACGCGCGCAGGTCCAGGTCGCACTGGGAGCCGTCGGGGGACGACACGGCGAGCAGCATGATCTCGCCCGTGATCGACGTGATCGGCGTCATCTCGGCGTGGGACCCGCGCGGCAGGTCCTCGCGCACGGTGTCCATGCGCTCCGACACGAGCTGCCGCGCCTTGTAGATGTCCTCGCCCCACTCGAACTCGACGTAGGCGATCGACAGACCGATGGCGCTCGACGTACGCACGCGGCGCACTCCGGGGATGCCGTTCACGGCGGACTCGATCGGGAAGGTCACGTAGAGCTCGACCTCGTCCGCCGCCAAGCCCGGCGCCTCGGTCATCACGACGACCGTCGGAGCGTTCAACTCGGGGAAGACGTCCACCGACGTGCGCGGCAGCCGGTAGGCGGCCAGGCAGAGCACGAGGAACGCCAGCGCGAGCACCAGCACGGGGCGATGGATCGAGAAGCGGATCAGGTTTCTGAGCACCGTGGGCCCCCGTCAGTGGTCGTCGTGGACGCTGCCGTCGGCGTGGACGTGGCCGCCCGGCTCGTCCCTGCCGCGCAGGGCCGTGGCGAGCTTCAGCTCGTACGCTCCGGTGACGACGACCTCGTCGCCCCGCATGACGCCGCTGCGCAGCGCGACCCAGCGCCCGTCCTCGACGCCCATGTCCGCCTCGACGCGGAGCGCGCGATTCGGGTCGGCGGGATCGCGGCGGAAGAAGACGTGCTCGAGGCCGTCCTGGACGATGGCGGAGCGCGGAATGGCGAGCTCGGGCCCGTCGGTGGACGCGACCACGACCTCGAGGAACGCCGAGACGCCGGGGCGGACCCACGGGCGCAGTTCGTCCGGCGTCGCGAGCAGCGTCATCGTGCGCTCCTCCGGGTGCGCCTCGAGCCCGATCGTCATCGTCGCCCCCACCGCCTCGTCGAGGGCCACTCCCGGGGAGCGAGCCGGCACGATGCTGGCGTCGACGGCGCCGAGGAGCTTCTGGAGGTCCCCCTGGAGCGCGAGCGCGCGGAAGCGGACCTGCCGCGGGTCGACGGTCGAGAGGACGGTCGTGGGCGGCTCGACGAACGCGCCGTCGGTGACGGCCAGGGCCTCGACGACGCCGCCGTCGACCGCCCGCACCTCGATCCAGTCGATCGTGCGGTAGGCGGTCATCGTCGCGCCGTCGACTTCCACCTCCTCCTCGAGCTGCCGCTCGGGGATCCCGGCGGCGGTCGCGGCGCGGTGCAGGGCGTGCTCGCGCGTTCGGCGCGCGTTCGCAAGGCGTGTCTCGGACAGGCGCAGCTCCGCCTGCAGCCGCGGCAGGCTCGCCTCCAGCTCGGCGGCCTGCACGTCGAGGTCGACCTTCTTGAAGTCGGCCTGCGCGAGGACCGCGATCCGCTCGCGCGACAGCTCGAGCTTGCGTCGCGCCTCCGTGATGCGCGCCTCGGCCACGTCGATCTCGGCCAGCGCCGTCTCGATCCCTTGCTCACCGAGCACGATCTCGTGCAGCAGCTCCGGCCAGGCCGGCGACCGGAACCGGAAGAGCGGCTGTCCGGGCTCGACCGCGTCGTACTGGTCGACCAGCAGCTCGACCCGCCCCGGCAGCGACATCCGGTACTCGTGGCGCGCAAGCGGCTGCAGCTCGAAGGCGCCGGGCACGCGCAGCGTCTGGGCCACGCGCCGCGCCTCGACGGTCGCGAAGGTGATCCCGAGGTTGCTCCGCACGGTCGGCGGGATGTCGATGCGGTTCGTCGGCGCGTCCGCTCGAGCGTCCGCGCGGGCCTCCTGGGAAGCGTGGCCCGCCTCCCCCGACGCCTCCCGCTCGGCGGGAGCGCAGGCCGGCAGCGAGCCGCCGAGGGCGACCGCCAGGAAGGTCGTGGGGAGCGACATCAGCATGCGTAGCTTGGTGATCACGGAGTCTCCTCCTCCTCGTCGGCGGTGACGGCCGGAGCGGCCGGACCGATCAAGAGCTCGAGCTCGGTTCGAGCGCGGGCCTCGGCCCGGCGGGTTTCGATCAGCGCGAGCTTGGTCTCGTAGGCGCGCGCGATGCTCTCGAGCAGCACGAGCCCGCTCTCTTCCCCGAGGCGCAGGAGCTGCGCGGCGTCCTCGAGCTGGCGGTCGACCAGCGGAGCGAGGACCTGCTCGACGTCGGCGCGTTGCTCGGCGAGGGCCTGCGCGCGCGCCGTGGCCGCGGCCCAGCGACCGGCGAGCCGCTCGTACTCCGTCTCGAACGCCGCACGCGCGAGCTCGCGGCCGACCGTGGCGACCGCGATGGCGCGGCGGTTCGCGTTCAGGAACGGGATCGGCAGCCCGCCGAGGAGCCCGATGCGCGACTGTCCCTGGTCCGACTCGAACATCGGCCCCAGCGTCAGGTCGGGGTACTGCTTGCGGATCTCGCGCCGCAGCGTCTGCTCGGCCACCTCGTAGTCCGCGCGCAAGCGCGCGAGGGTCGGGTTGCGCGACGTGGCCGGCATGCCGGCCGTCTCGCGCGAGGCCGCGCCGCCGATCGGCTCGAGCGTCGGCACGAAGCGCGCCGGAGCCTCGGGCGCGAGTCCCAGCAGCGCGCGCAGCCGCTGCTCGGTCGCCAGGACCTCTCCGCGCAGCCGCAGGAGCTGGTTCCGGCGCTGCGCCTGCTCGACGGCGAACAGCGAGGCCTCGGTGCGCACGAGCTCGCCGCTGCGCGCCAGCTCGGCGGTCGTCGCGACGAGCGTCTCCAGCGCGGCCACGATGCGCTCGGTCTCCTCCACGCGCAGCCGCGCCGCCGACCACTCGATCCACGCCGCGCCGACCGCGTTCCACACGCCCCACTCCGCCTCGAGCGCGCTCTGCTCGGCCGCGTTCCGCTGCTCCTCGGCCAGGTCCTCCTCCGCCGCGAGGCGACCGGACACGGGGAGCGTGAACGTGAGCGCCGCGTTCCCGAACCAGCGGTCCGGCACGTTGTCCGTGATGCGCAGCAGGGTTCCCGCGAGCTGCGGATCGGCCCACAGGCCGGCGTGCTGCGCGCTCGCGGCGGCGCGTCCGACGCGCAGGCGCGCGAGCCGCAGCCCCGGGTTGAACACCAGGGCGACGAGGCGGCCCTCCGACAGGGTCAGGCCGTCGGCGACGTCGAACTCGACTGCGTCTCCGGCCAGGTCGCGGTCCAGCCGCTCGACGAACTCGGCGAGCGACACGTCCTCCAGCGTGCGGCCGTGCCACGCCGCGCGGTGAGCCGCGGGGTCCAGCGGCGCGGGCTCGTAGCTCCGGCACGCGCTCAGCGCCGCGAGGGTCGCGCCGAGGGCGACGAGGTACCGCATGCGCGGCCGCCCGCCCGTCGGCGCACGGTCGGTCGGTCGGCGGCTCGTCGCTCTCGAATCGGTTTCGACCCCGGTCCAGGGTTCATCCACTGCGCAGGTACTCCATCGTCAGATTCCCGAAGGCCAGCAGCGTCGGCCGTGCCGACGCGCCCGGACGCGTTCAGGAGACGATGGGAGGTGCGCGCGGAGCCGCCGCGGTCCGTGGCGGCGGCGGTCGCGGGACGCGGAGCGCGAGGCGCACCCGTCCGGGCAGGAGTTCCTCGAGCACGCCGAGCCAGGGCGCCGCCGGCACCGGAGCCAGCACGACCTGGATCCCGGGCGTCGCGACCGCGGGCTCGCCGAGCTGGTCGACGTGCTCGTCCACCGGGTGCGGCTCGTGGTCCTGGTTCGAACCGCCGGCATCGGAATCGGGGACTGCGAACGAACCCGGTCCCTCGTGTGCGTGCGCGGCGTGCGCGTGGAGGTGCGCATCGTGCGTGTGCACGTGGGCGTCGACCTCCGCGACCAGCACGTGGTCGTGGTGCGCCAGGTGCAGGGCGAGGAACAGCTGAGGCAGGAGGAACCCCACGCACACGAACGCTCCGAGGAGCGCCCGCCCAGCCTTGCGTCGTGCGTGTTCGACCATCGACTCCCTCATCGGCCTCCGAAGCCGGAGACCTCGAGCCACGAGCTCGAGATCGGGACTCTACTCCCACCGACGCCTCGCGGACAAGCAGGACCGGCGCGCGGGCGTCGAAGCCGGCGACCCGCTTGCCGGGGATCGGCTCGCGGACCCGCCGGCCGCTCAGGGCCCCCACGGGGTCTGTGCGAGGTCGAACGGACTCCTCGGGCAGGGTTGGGAAGGGGCGGCGGCCGCCCCGGCAAGGACTCCTGCGATCTCGACGAGGCGCTTCGCTCCACGGCGTCTCAGGGCTTGGCGGCCGGCTTCTTGGTGCGCGCGAGGAGGAGGTCGATCAGGGCGCTCGCCGTTCCACTCGTGCCGCCCGACAGCTCGGAGTACGACTCGACCTCGACCAGCGCGCAGGCGGCGGCCTCGTCGAGGCCGGCCTTCTTCGCGAGGTCGGCGATCCAGCGCAGCTGCTTGGGGCTGGGCACCTGGCGCTCGGCCTTCAGGGCCGCGAGGTGGTCGATCAGCACGCTGGCCTCGTCGCGGTTCGGCGCCGCGCCCGCGAGGCGCAACTCGGCGGACTCGACGGCGTCCTTCAGCGTCATGCCCGTGGCCTCGAGCAGTCGCTCGAGGTAGCGCGTCTGGTTCTCGCTCGGAAGCAGCGCGATGCCGCGCGTGCGCAGCTCGGCGAGGAGCTCCTTGCCGCGCTCCTCGGAGAGCCCGTCGAGGTCGCCGATCTCCGGCACCAGCTCGGGCGCGGCGTCGAGGTAGTCCTGGATCTTCAGGCGCGTGCGCGGCACCAGCGGGCCCGACTTGCTGGCCTCCTGCGCCGCGAGGTGCGCGCTCTTGAACTGCTCGAGCATGGTCTCCCACGCCTCGCTCGCCGGGCGTCGGCCCTCGGCGACGTCGTCGAGCAGCGCCTCCATCGCGGCCGTGTACTCGGTCTGGAAGACCTCCTGCCGGTCCGGCAGCGAGAACAGCGGCGCGGCCTCCAGCCAGATGTTCCGCCCGCTCTCGGTGGGCGCCAGCGCGCCGTCCTCCACGGAGACGTAGTTGCGCTCCTCGAGGCGCTCGACGGTCTTCGCGTAGGTCGAGGGGCGACCGATGCCGGCCTCCTTCATGGCCTTCACGAGCGTGTGCGCGCGGTACCGCGCGGGAGGCTTGGTCTCGTCCTCGCGCAGCTCGGGGTTCGGATGCTCGTCGTCGCCGGGCGAGAGCTCGACCACCGTGCCGACGTCGACGGCGAGCGGCGTCGTCTCGCTCGCGTCGTCGAGTTCGGGCACCTCGAACGCGAGCCGCCAGCCGGGCTCCGAGTACCAGCCGACCGACCCGTCCAGCCGGCGGTCCAGGCCCTCGCAGCGCCCGCCGAGCGACAGCGTCACGCGCACCGAGGAGATCATGAGCGACGCCAGCGTGCGCGCGCGCACGAGCGCGTAGAGCTTCTGCACGTCGGGCTCCGCGTCCGGCACGGTGGAGAGCGCGAGCTGCGTCGGCCGGATGGCCTCGTGCGCGTCCTGCGCTCCCGCGGGACCGTCGCCGCTCGGGGACTCGCCGAGGCGCTCGGCGCCGAAGCTCTTCTCGATCACGGCGCGCCCGGCCTCGACGGCCTCCTTCGCGAGGCGCGTCGAGTCCGTGCGGATGTAGGTGAAGCGCCCGGCCTCGTAGAGCTGCCCCGCGAGCGCCGCGGTCTTCTTGGGCGACCAGCCCCAGCGGCTGCCCGCGGCCTGCAGCAGCGTGTCGGTGCTGAACGGCGGACGCGGCGGCTGGGACTTCTCGCGGCGCGTCACCTCGGCGACCTGAACGCTGCGCGATGCGGAAAGCGCCGCGTGGGCCGACCCGGCGAGCTCCGCGTCGGCCGTGCGGTGCGCGGAGAAGCGGTGCTTCTCGTCGACCCAGGCGGCGGGGTCGTCCTTCTCGTGGAAGCGCACGCGCCAGTCGCAGAGCTCCGTGGCGGCCAGCACCTCGAAGTAGCGCACGGGCACGTGCGCCTCACGCTCCAGCTCGCGTTCGACGAGAAAGCCCAGCGTCGGCGTCTGCACGCGCCCCATCGAGTTCGTCGAGGTGGTCGTGTAGCGCTTGGCGATGCGGCTCGCGCGCCAGCCGACGGTGCGGTCGATCAGCGTGCGGATCAGGGCCGCGTCCACCAGCGCCTGATCCACCTCGCGCGGCGCGGCCACGGCCGCGAGCACGGCGGGCTTCGTGATCTCCTGGAACGTCACGCGGTGCCGAGGGCCGTAGTCGGCCAGCAGCTTGTCGAGGTGCCAGGCGATGCGCTCGCCCTCGCGGTCGGGGTCGGCCGCGATGTAGAACGTGACCGAGTCGTGCTTCGCCGCCTCGTCGGTGATCGCGCGCAGCGCGGCCTCGCCGCGCTCGGTCCAGAACCACGGCGGCGCGGGCAGCTCGCCGGGCCGGTGCGACCAGTAGGCCTTGCGCACCTCCTTCGGCGGATGGATCGACTTGTCCTCCGCCAGGCGCTCGACGTGCCCGCCGGTCGGCATCACGCGCCACTCGTCCTTGCCCAGGTACTTCTGGAGCGTCTTGCACTTGGCCCGGGACTCGACGATCAGGATGTTCATCGGGCACACCCTAGCGAGGACCGGGCCGCGACCGCGTCCCCCGACGGGAGGGAGCCCCCTCCCGCCCCGCGAGGAGGCGAGAAGGGGCTCCTTCCCGACGATCCGTCGATCGCGACCGCCGCTCAGGGCTGGTACTCGACGGCCCCGAAGCCCCCGGTCGGCGACTGGTACTCGAAGGCACCCATGTCGGTCGTGACCCACAGGGAGGCGCGGCCCGTGTCGGGGCGGCGCGGGTCGTCGGCCGCGCGGCGGTTGCCGGCCAGGTCGATCGGGAAGGCCGCGCCGCCGAGCTGCAGGCTGTCCCCCGCGTCGATGCACGGCGAGAAGCGCGTCAGCGCGAGGTCGTCGTCGAGGGTCCCGAGCAGGTTGTCGGCCCCGAACGCGTCCTGGAAGCGCGGGTCGGCGTCGATGTTGCCGGTACCGGGCCAGCCGCCGAGCACGTCGCTGTAGGTCGCGGCGACGCCGGCGCCGAGCTCGAAGGGCAGGTTGTTCCAGGAGATGCAGTTGTGCAGGGTGAGCGCCCCGGCCGACTCCGTGCCCGCGCCGCCCACGTTCTGCGTGAAGGTCGAGCCGGAGACCGTCACGCTCCCGGGGGCGCCGCTGCCGCCGTCGTCGGTGTTGACGGTGCCCAGAGACGCCGTGTTCGCGTTGAAGATGCACTCGCGGAACTGGCCCCCGCCGTGCACCTGCGCGGCGCCGCCGCGGGCCGCCGCCACGTTCCCCACGAAGCGCGTGCGCACGACGTCGAGGTCACCCTGGTCGAACTTGGCCATGCCCCCGCCGTAGTTGAGCGAGTCGTTGGAGACGAACAGGCACTCGACGATCTCGACGAGATCGGCCGCGTTCGTGCGGAACAGCGCTCCGCCGCCGAAGTCGGCCGTGTTCGAGTCGAACGTGCAGCGGAGGAAGTCCGTGCTCCCGGCGGCGCCGTAGACGCCGCCGCCCTGGTGCCCCACCGCGTTGTTCAGGAACACGCAGTCCTCGAACCTGGCCGCCGAGGCCGTGGTGAAGGCGCCGCCGCCGACGTAGGCGTGGTTGCTCACGAAGCGGCAGTCGCGAATCGTCGGGCTGGCGGAGGAGACGTGCAGTCCCCCACCGGAAGCGGTCGTCGCCGAGCCGCGGTCGCAGTTCTGGATCGTGAAGCCCTCGAGCACCGTCGCCGCACCGGAGCCGGAACCGATCACGATGCCCGAGGATCCG
Source organism: uncultured Planctomycetaceae bacterium (assembly GCA_964351535.1). Lineage (GTDB taxonomy): Bacteria > Planctomycetota > UBA1135 > UBA1135 > JAUIDW01. Next base: position 506 of record CAYGPA010000164.1, on the reverse strand, counting down.
GGGATCAGACTGCCGTCGATGGCCGTCACGAGCGGCCCGCCCGTGCTCTTCACCGTGATCGTCTTGCCGAGGAAGTTCACCTGGCCGAAGGTCGTGCTCAGGGAGTAGTACCCGAAGTGGTTCGAAGGCCGCACGAGCACCGTGTCCCCGTTCGCGGCGACGTTGATGGCCTTCTGGATGTCGTCGAAGGGAGAGGCGGACGAGCCGGTCTCGTTCGGGTTGCTGAAGGGGAAGCCGAGGCCGGACACGCCGGGCGTCGGGTCGCCGGGATGGTCGTCGTCCACGTACCAGGTCGTCTGCGCGCCGGCCAGGCCGGCCAGGCTGCAGAGCACGACGGCGGCGAGAGCGCGGCGCGCGAGCACGGTGGGTGCTTGGAGCTTGGAGTTCATCGGGATCCTCGTCGGGATGGGTTCTGGATCACGGCCCGGTCCTCCCCGGGCTCGAAGGACCCCGCGACGGCTCGCGGCGGACCCTGTCACGGCATCTCGAGAAATCCGCGAACTCGT
>CAYGPA010000163.1:9319-10264 GCA_964351535.1 uncultured Planctomycetaceae bacterium | reverse complement strand
AGCGCCAGGCCACCAAGGACGCCGGCAAGATCGCCGGCCTCGAGGTCCTGCGCATCATCAACGAACCGACGGCGGCCGCCCTCGCCTACGGCCTCGACAAGAACGACGGCAAGACGATCGCCGTCTATGACCTTGGCGGCGGCACGTTCGACGTCTCGATCCTCGAGATCGGCGACGGCGTCTTCGAGGTGCTCGCCACCAACGGGGACACCCACCTGGGCGGCGACGACTTCGACGAGGCGCTGATCCGCCACGTGGCCGAGAAGTTCAAGCAGGAGAGCGGCATCGACGTCCGCAACGACCCGATGGCCCTGCAGCGCCTCAAGGAGGCGTGCGAGAAGGCCAAGTGCGAGCTCTCCAGCGCCATGCAGACCGACGTCAACCTGCCGTTCATCACGGCGGACCAGTCGGGGCCGAAGCACCTCAACCTGACCATCACGCGCGCCAAGTTCGAGCAGCTCTGCGAGGACCTGATCGGCCGCACGCGCGGTCCCAGCGTCCAGGCGCTGAAGGACGCCGGCCTCGAGCCCGGCCAGGTGGACGAGGTCATCCTCGTCGGCGGCTCGACGCGCATGCCGATGGCCCAGGAGATCGTGAAGAGCATCTTCGGCAAGGACCCGAACAAGAGCGTGAACCCCGACGAGGTCGTGGCGGTCGGCGCCGCGATCCAGGGCGGCGTGCTGTCCGGCGACGTCGGCAACGTCGTGCTCCTGGACGTGACTCCGCTGTCGCTCGGCATCGAGACGCTCGGCGGCGTGTCCACCAAGCTCATCGAGCGCAACACGACCATCCCGACGTCGAAGAGCCAGGTCTTCTCGACCGCCTCCGACAGCCAGCCCAGCGTCGAGATCCACGTCCTGCAGGGCGAGCGCGAGTTCGCCAAGGACAACCGCACGGTCGGGCGGTTCCACCTCGACGGCATCCCTCCGGCCCCGCGCGGCATGC
>CAYGPA010000163.1:4024-9309 GCA_964351535.1 uncultured Planctomycetaceae bacterium | reverse complement strand
AGGTCACCTTCGACATCGACGCGAACGGCATCCTGAACGTCAAGGCGGTCGACAAGTCGTCCAACAAGGAGCAGTCGATCCGCATCGAGGCCTCCTCCGGACTGGACAAGGACGAGATCGAGCGCATGCGCCGCGAGGCCGAGGCCAACGCCGACACCGACAAGGCGAAGCGCGAGCTCGTGGACCTGAAGAACCAGGTCGACCACCTGATCCACCAGACGGAGAAGTCCCTGGTGGAGCACAAGGACAAGCTCGAAGCCGCCGACGTGCAGGCCATCGAGTCCGCGCGCGACGACCTGAAGAAGGCCGCCGAGAGCGAGGACAAGGCCGCGATCGAGAAGGCGCTCGCGGAGTTCCAGACCAAGGCCCAGAAGCTCGGTGAAGTGCTCTACAAGGAGGCGCAGGCAGGCGCCTCCGCGGAGGGCGGACCGGGCACCGCGCCCGAGGGCGAGGCCGCCGGCTCCGGAGACAGCGGCGACGACGAGCCCGTCGACGCCGACTTCGAAGTCAAGGCGTGAGTGCGACGGCGGGGGGGACCCCGCCGGACCATCCCGTACGGACCCCCGGGGTCCACTCGCGGGATGGGGGTTGAAGGGGCCGGTGGAGCACGCTGCTTCGCCGGCCCTTCCCTTTTCTCGGGTTCCCTCGGAGCGCGAAGAGGGCCGCGCCGGGGCGGGGTTCCGACCCGGCTTGCACTGCCGCCGGGGCAGGGCAGACTGGCCGGCCATGTCGGCCATCAAGATGTTCTGGACCGCGTCCGCGGCGGCGTTCGTCCTCGTCGCCCTCGTGTCGCTGGCCGCGCCGCTCGCGCTGTGGCTCTACCTCCCGCTCACGGCGCTCGTCCTGCTCGGCGTGTGGGACATCACGCAGCGGCGACACAACGTGCTGCGCAACTTCCCCGTGGTCGGGCACTTCCGGTACATCCTCGAGGCCATCCGGCCCGAGATCCAGCAGTACTTCGTCGAGTCGGACACCGACGGCCGCCCGTTCTCGCGCGAGCTGCGCAGCGTCATCTACCAGCGCGCGAAGTCCGTGATCGACACGCGGCCCTTCGGCACGATCCGCGACCTGTACGAGGTGGGGGCCGAGTGGATCGCGCACTCGATCACGCCGCTGGACCACGGCCACGAGCCCCCGCGCATCCCGATCGGTGCGGAGCGCTGTTCGCAGCCCTACGAAGCCTCGCTGCTGAACGTCTCGGCCATGAGCTTCGGCTCGCTCAGCCGCAACGCCCTGCTGGCCTTGAACCAGGGCGCGAAGCTCGGCGGCTTCTACCACAACACGGGCGAGGGCGGGATCAGCCCGCACCACTTGAAGCACGGGGGGGACCTCGTGTGGCAGATCGGTACGGGCTATTTCGGCTGCCGCGACGAGTCGGGGCGGTTCGACGAGAAGCGCTTCGCCGAGCGCGCGCAGCAGCCCTCGGTCCGCATGATCGAGATCAAGATCTCCCAGGGCGCCAAGCCCGGCCACGGCGGGATCCTGCCCGGCGGCAAGGTCACGCCCGAGATCGCCGCCATCCGCGACGTTCCCGTGGGCCAGGACGTCATCTCGCCGCCCTACCACACGGCCTTCCGCACGCCGCTGGAGCTCGTGCGGTGGGTGACGCGCCTGCGCGAGCTGTCGGGGGGCAAGCCCGTCGGGATCAAGCTCTGCATCGGCATCCCGAAGGAGTTCATGGGCATCTGCAAGGCCATGCTGCAGACCGACGAGCTCGTCGACTTCATCACCGTCGACGGCGCGGAGGGCGGCACCGGAGCCGCGCCGCTCGAGTTCTCGAACTCCGTGGGCCTGCCGCTGACCGAGGGCCTCCTGCTGGTCCACAACACCCTGCTCGGGTGCGGCCTGCGCAGCCGCATCAAGGTCATCGCGAGCGGCAAGGTCGCGACGGGCTTCAACATGATCCAGCGCATCGCGATCGGGGCCGATCTGTGTGCCGCCGCGCGCTCGATGATGATGGCGCTCGGCTGCATCCAGGCCCTGCGCTGCAACACGAACAACTGCCCGGTGGGGGTGGCGACGCAGGATCCGGCGCTGGAGCGCGGCCTCGACCCCGACCTGAAGGCCGTGCGCATCCGCAACTACCACGCGAACACGCTTCGCAGCGCCATGGAGCTCATCGGCGCCGCCGGCCTGACGCATCCCGATCAGCTCCTCCCGACGCACATCTACCGGCGCACCAGCCCCACGCGCATCCAGACCTACGAGGACGTCTACGACTACCTCGAGCCCGGCGACCTGATCGCCGCCCGCATCCACGGCCGCGGGTACCACCAGTTCCTCGCGGACCAGTGGCTGCGCGGCCGCGCCGAGCAGTTCTGAGGGAACGCGCCGCGGCACCGGGGCCGGGCCGCGCTCGAAGAGCCCGCCGCCGGCCCCCGACGGTCGCATCGCTCGGCGTGCGGGTTCCGACACCCGAGGAGTGCGGGTTCCGCACCCCTCACGGCCCGCCGGCGCGCGGGGGTGCGGACCGGGCCCGCGCCGGGCTGGACCGCCGTTTGCGGGACGCGCGCCTGGCGCGGTTGAGGTCCCACGCTGCGCCACCTATAACGATCGCCCCCGTGATCACCGCCTCCCACCTGACGCGCCGCTTCGGCGCCTTCACCGCCGTCGACGACGTCAGCTTCCACCTGGAGGCCGGCGAGGTCGTGGGTTTCCTCGGTCCCAACGGCGCGGGCAAGACCACGACGCTGCGGATGCTGACGGGCTTCCTGCCGGCGACCTCGGGCAAGGTCGAGATCGCGGGCCTGAACGTCCTGCGCGACTCGCTGAAGGTGCGCCGCCACATCGGCTACCTGCCCGAGTCCGTGCCGCTGTACCGCGAGCACCGCGTGCAGGAGATGCTCGCGTTCCAGGCGCGCCTCCACCGGGTGCCGCGTCGGGACGCGAAGCGGCGCATCGCCGAGGTGCTCGAGCGCGTCGACATGACCGCCAAGGCGCGCGCGCTCGTGGGCAAGCTGTCGAAGGGCCAGCGCCAGCGCGTGGGGCTGGCGGTGGCGCTGCTGCCGTCGCCCGACGTGCTGATCCTCGACGAGCCGACCAGCGGCCTCGACCCGCTGCAGCGCATGCAGGTCCGCAAGCTCATCGGCGAGCTCGCGCAGGAGCACACCGTCCTGCTCTCCTCGCACATCCTGCCCGAGATCGAGGCCGTCTGTCCGCGGGTGCTGGTCGTCAAGGCCGGCCGCATCGTCGCCGACGGCTCGCCCGCGCAGCTCGTGGCGGAGCTCGGTCATCCCAGCCACGTGCGGCTCGAGGCCATGGTTCCCGACCCCGCCGAGGCCGCGCGCCTGCTGCGCTCGCTCGACGGCGTGCACGCGGTCGAGGATCGCGGGCGCCTCGGGATCCACCACCAGTTCGACGTGCACGCCGACACCGACCTGCGCGAGGACGTCGGCGCCGTCGCCGCCAGCCGCGGCTGGGCCCTGCGCGAGCTCTCCTGGCGTCAGCCGACGCTCGAGGAGCTCTTCGCGCGGCTGGCGCTCGACCTGGATGCTCCGGGTCCGGAGGCCGCGGACGCGCCGCCCCCCGAAGCGACGCGCCTGCCCGCACAGCCCCAACCGCCGACCGCCCTCGACGTGGCCGGTCCGGCGCACCTCACGCCGCTCGACGTCTCGGGGCCCGCCGCGAGCGCCTCGAGCCCGGCCGCGCCTCCGGGCCCGGACGCGCCCGGGACCGGGCCCGCGACCGCGCCGCGCCGCGTGTACAACCTGAACCCGTTCGATCAGGGCGCGTCGCGCGACCTCGGCGCTCCGAAGGCGGTCGACGATCCGCCCGCGGGCGAGGGGGGAGCCCCCACGCCGTGAGCGGCATCTGGACGATCTACCGGCGCGAGTTCGCGGGGCTCTTCCTCGCACCCCTCGCGTGGATCCTGCTCTTCGTCGCGCTGCTCGTGAAGGGCTCGCTGTTCACGCTGTACCTGAAGTCCGGCGGCGGTGAGGTGAACAACGCGCTCGCGCTGTCGCTGGGCGGCTCGACGTTCTACTGGGTGTGGATGGTGCTCCTGCCGCCGCTCCTGACGATGCGGATGGTCAGCGAGGAGGCCGGCTCGGGCATGCTCGAGTTCATCCTGACCGCGCCGGTGACCGACGTCGCCGTGGTCGTCGGCAAGCTGCTCGCGGCGACGACCTTCATGGCGCTGCTCTGGGCCACGTCCTTCGCCTACGCGGGCGCCGCGCAGCTCCTCGGGGCGGCTCCGGACTGGGGCATGGTCGGGGCGGGCTTCCTGGGATCGGTGCTGGCCTCGGGGCTCTTCTGCGCGATCGGGCTCGCCGCCAGCTCGTTGACCAACACGCCGCTGATCGCGGCCTTCCTCGCCGTCGTGGTCAACGTCCTGCTGCTGTTCGCCGTCCCGCTCGCGAGCGGCTACGCCGGACAGTTGCTGCAGCTTCCGCCGGGCCACTGGGTGGAGGACGTGCAGCGCCAGATGGACGTCATCGACCACCTGCGCGGCTCGACCTGGATCGGCGTCGTCGACACGGCTCACGTGCTGTTCTTCCTGGCCTGGACGTCGCTGTTCGCCTTCCTCGCGGTGCGCCTCGTGGAGACGCGGAGGTGGCGATGAGCCAGCGACCCGCGGACCGGGCGGGCGCGGAGCGCGCGGTGCCCGACTCCGGCCGGGGCACGGGGCCCTGGACGCGCGTACTCATCGGCCTCCAGGTGCTCCTGGCCGCGTGCCTGGCCGTCGTCGCCGCGGCGCTGCTGCCCTGGCTGGCCGAGCGGCCCGGACTGCACGCGCGCTTCGACCTCTCCGCCGCGCAGCACGGATCGCTCGACCCGGCGACCGTCGACCTCCTGGACGTCTTCGACGAGCCGGTCGTCGCGGAGCTCTTCTTCCGCCTGCCCGAAGAGCCCTGGACCGCGGTCGGCGCGCGCGCCCAGACGCGCACGCGCGAGTTCCTGCTGCGCGCCCGCGCCGCCGCTCCGACGCGGCTGAAGGTCATCGAGCACGACCTCACCGACATCGCGACCGTCAAGGAGCGCATGCGCGACCTGCGCATCGCCGAGCAGGGGCTCGTCAACGTCGTCGTCGTGCACTCCGGTGAGCAGCGCGCGGTGCTCGAGCTCTTCAAGGACATCGCCGAGGTCGACCTCGGCAACCCCGTGCCCGGCGCGGGCTACGCGCCGGCGCGCATCCGCGCCTTCCGCGCCGAGGAGGCCTTCGTCGGCGCGCTGAAGAAGATCTCCGCCGGCGAGCCGCCGCGTGTCCTCTTCACGGCCGGCCACGGCGAGCGCGACCTCTTCGGCACCGAGCCGCGCCAGCTCGGCCGCCTGCACACCGCGCTGGT
>CAYGPA010000163.1:0-3924 GCA_964351535.1 uncultured Planctomycetaceae bacterium | reverse complement strand
CTCGTGTGCCGGCCGCTGACGGACTCCCTGACCAAGCAGAAGCACGAGGGCCTCCAGCGCTGCGCCGACATCCTGGTCGCGTCCGACGGCATGGCGCCCAACCACCCGATCACGCAGCCGCTCTACAAGGGGCAGCGACACGTGCGCCTGCCGATCGTCGGCGCCCTCGAGCGCGGCGCGCTGCCCGAGGGCGGCGTGCAGATCGACCTGCTCTCGTCGTCCACCGATTCCTGGCGCGACCTGCCGAGCGCGCGCGGTTCGTACGACTACGTGCGCCGCGAGGGGGAGGAGCGCGGGCCGTTCAGTCTGGCCGCGGCGATCACGTTCCCGCCCCGTGTTCGGCCCGCGTCCGGCGCGGAGGCGGCTTCCGCGGAGGCCCCGGACGAGCTGCGCGAGTCGCGCATGCTGGTCCTGCCCTGCCCCGATGCGCTGGGTCAGGAGCTCTTCGACACCAACCGCGACTTCCTGCTGAACGCCTTCAACTGGCTCGCGTCGCGCGACTTCCGCGTGACGGTGACCCCCCGCGACCCGAAGTTCGCGTACCTCGACCTCTCCGACGGAGACGACCTCGCCACCATGCACCGCGCGGCGGCCTACGGCCTGCCCGGCGTGTGTCTCGCGCTCGGGATCCTGCTCGCGCTGTGGAGGAGACGCTCGTGAACCCGCGTACGACGGTCGTGCTCATCGTGCTCGTCGCGCTGCTCGGCGGAGCCGCCTGGTGGCAGCTCCGCAGCGAGCAGGCGAACCCCCAGATCGGCAACGTCCGGCCGCTGTTCGAGGGCTTCGATCCCGCGCGCATCGAGGCCATCCGCATCGACAACCTCGAACGCGACGTCCAGGTCGTCCTGCGCCGCAGCGAGGGTGGACAGTGGGGGCTCGTCGACCCGATCGAGTACCCCGCCGACGGCGGCGTCGTGAAGTCCCTGCTCGAGCTCGGCATCCACAACGTCGCCATCCCGGTCGAGGACGTCGACCCGGAGAAGCTCGGTCTCGCACCCCCGCGCGTGGTGCTCGAGTTCGAGCAGGGCGGTGAGGCCGCGCGCCGTCACCGCCTGGAGCTCGGCGTCACCGACGTCGACGGCCGGAACGTGTTCGTGCGCGTCGATGGAGCGGTGCTGCGCACGCTGCAGAACGTCGACTCCACGCTGAAGCGCGACCTCGACCAGTGGCGTTCGCGCAGCATCCTGGCGCTCGGCGCCGGTCAGGTCATCGACATCCAGCGGCGGGGCACGGTCATCGACGACGGCGAGCCGCGCGACGTCGGCTTCGCGGCCGAGCGCGACCCCGCCTCCAGCCTGTGGCGCGCCCGGAAGCCCTTCGTCGCGGCCCTCGACCCCGACTTCGTGCAGCTCTTCCTGCTGCGCATCACCAGCCTGCGCGTCGACGCCTTCGTCGACGACGCGCCGCTGACCCTGGCGCCCTACGGACTGGACGAGCCGGACGTCGTCCTCGAGCTCGGCACCCTGCGCGGCGAGCGCCACGAGCTGCACTTCGCGCAACCCGACGGTCGCACCTGGTACTGCCGGCTCGCGGGCCTGCGGAACGTGTGGCGCGTGGACGGGCCTTCGATGGCCATCCTCTCCGCCGAGGCCGAGTCGCTGGTCGACGCGCGCATCCTGCGGCTCCCGCGCGAACAGGTCACGGGCCTCACGCTGGAACGCGCGTCGGGGTCCCTGCGCGTGCGACGCCGCGGGCAGATCTGGGAGGTCTCCACGGACGCCGACGGCACCTGGCGCCGCGCCGACACCGGGCGCGTCGAGGACCTGCTGGCCGTGCTCGAGACCGAGACCTTCGCCGCGCCGCTCTTCGACGCCGAGCTCCCTCCGCAGGACGTCATCGCGTCGATCCGGGTCGAGACCGCGACCGGCGACCGCCTCGGGGGCGAGCTCGGCCCCGCGGCGAACTACCAGGGCACGGCGGGGCATCTGTTCCGGCGCTTCGGCGACGAGCTGGTCGTGCTCGCTGGACCGACGCTGCTCGAGCTCGCGGAGATCGCCGCGACGCACCTGCGCACGCTGAGCGTCGTGCGCCTGAGCGAGCCCGAGCTCGCGCGCATCGCGCTGCAGCGCGACGACCTGCGGCGCGAGTACGTGCGCGCGGCCGACGGCCTCTGGCGACCCGACGGCGTGCAGCACGAGGCCAAGGCCTTCGCGCGCCTCGTCGACCGCCTGATCTCGGTGAAGGCCGCCGAGCTGATCGATCCTCCCGCGGCGGAGTTCCGGGAAGAGGTGCGCGTCGAGATCGCCGACAAGGGCGGCGAGTGGACCCGCTACCGGCTGGGAACGGTCGAGGGCGTCGACGGCGAGGTCTTCGAGTCGGGCGGCGCCTGGGCGCGGCTCGACCCCGGTCGCCTCGAGGGTCTGGCGGCCCTGCTGGCCGAGGACGCCTGACCGCGGCGCGTCCGGAACCGGGTGCTCGGCCCGCGGCTCCGGCAGCCGATCCGGACGTCGCGCCGGGCGTCGGCGCGGGGTAGGATGGGGCGAACAGAACCCGAACGCCCCATGTCCAAGCCCACGCCCTCCGTCCGCCGCGGCGGGCCCCGCCGTCGCCGGTCGGGGCGCGACGCGCTCGCCATCGCCGCCGAGCTCCGCGCGCACCCCGAGCTCGGTGCGCGCCTGACGCACTGGGCCGAGGTCGACGCGCGCCCGGCGCGGACCGCGCCGCTCCCCGCCGGCCTGCATCCGCGCCTGCGCGAGCTGCTCGAAGCGCGCGGCCTCGGCACGCTGTGGTCGCACCAGGCGGAGGCGCTCGAGCCCGCGCTCGCCGGCCGCGACGTGCTCGTGACGACGCCGACGGCCTCGGGCAAGACGCTCTGCTACACCGCGCCGATCCTGAACGGCCTGCTCGAGTCGGGCGGCGAGGCGCGCTCGCTCTGTCTCTTCCCGACGAAGGCGCTCAGCCAGGACCAGTCCGCGGGGCTGAACGCGCTGATCGCGGCGCTCGAGACGGACTGGCACAGCTTCACCTACGACGGCGACACGCCGCCGTCGGTGCGCCGCACGCTGCGCGAGCACGGTCACGTCGTGCTGACGAATCCGTGGATGCTGCACTCCGGCATCCTGCCGAACCACGCCAAGTGGTCGGACCTCTTCCGCGAGCTGCGCACGATCGTGATCGACGAGGTGCACACGCTCTCGGGCGTGTTCGGCAGCAGCGTCGCCAACGTGCTGCGGCGCCTGCTGCGCATCTGCGAGCACTACGGCTCGCGTCCGCAGTTCCTGATGTCGTCGGCGACGCTGCGCGACCCCGAGCACCACGCGCGGCGTCTGACCGGCCGCAGCGTGCACGTGGTCACGCAGGACGGCTCGCCCGCCGGCGCGCGCGCCTTCGGCGTGTACAACCCGCCGGTGCTGGACCCCGTCGCGGGCCTGCGCGCGAACGCGCTCGAGGAGGCGCGCCGCCTCGCGCCGCTCCTGTGCGGGCCCGACCATCAGACGATCTTCTTCTGCAACCGGCGCACGGCGGTCGAGGTGCTGACGCGCTACCTCAAGGAGGCCGCGACGGAGCTCGGTCTGAAGCCCGAGGAGATCCGCGGCTACCGCGGCGGCTACCTGCCGCAGATGCGGCGCGACATCGAGGCCGGGCTGCGCTCGGGCGAGGTGAAGGTCGTCGTCTCGACCAACGCGCTCGAGCTCGGCATCGACGTCGGCAGCCTCGACGTCGCCGTGCTGGTCGGCTACCCGGGTCATCAGGCGGCCTTCTGGCAACGCGCGGGCCGTGTGGGGCGCCGCGGCAAGCCCAGCCTGGTCGTGATGCTCGCGCGCTCCGACCCGATCGATCAGTACCTCGCGGCGAACCCGGACCACCTGCTGGCGGCGCCGCCCGAGCGGCTGGGGCTCGACCCCGACAACCTCGTGATCCTCTCCGAGCAGCTCAAGTGCGCCGCGTTCGAGCTGCCCTTCCGCGCCGAAGAGGTCGAAGGCG
>CAYGPA010000162.1:6620-10281 GCA_964351535.1 uncultured Planctomycetaceae bacterium | reverse complement strand
ACCGGCGCCCCAAGCGCCTCGGTCGGCGAGAGTCAGCCCGAGCACGGTGTGCAGGCGCTGCGTCCCCTCCAGGTCCAGCTCTTCGATGTCCTCGAGCGTCTCGCGCGCGAAGAACTCGTGGTCCAGTACGAACCGCAGCCGATCCCCCTCGGGGTCCACGTCCGCGGCGTGTCCCTGGACGAGCAGCAGCTGATCGAGCGCGACGTCCAGACCGACGAGGGCCTCTCCGAGAAGCGGCCCCTCGTCGTCGTAATCCGTCGGTCCCGGCGCGACGCGCAGCGCGACCTCGTACAGCTCCGCCGCGCCCGCGACGTTGCCGGCGACGGCGCGGACGGCGCCCATGGACTGCAGCAGCAGGGCGAGGACGTGGCGGCGCGGCGCCGACTGGTTCCACAGCGACAGCTCCGCGGCGCGCGCGGGCTCCGCCGCCACCCGGTACAGCTCGGCGACGAGCTCGCGACGGTCGCCCCAGGAGTCGGGCGCGGGCAGGCGCTCGAGACTGGCGGTGGAGAAGGTGTTCGCCGCGGCTTCGAGCTTCAGCCAGGCTTCCAGGACTCGCTCGGAGGGGTCGCTCCGCGCGAGGACCTCGTAGCCCCGGAGCGCGGCCTGCGGCGCCCCGTCCCGTGCGAACTCGCGGCACTCGGCTTCGAGGAGCTGCGCCCACTCCGTCCCGCCCGCGCGTTCGCCCTGCAGGGCGCGTGCGGAGACGATCCCGAGCTGGGCCAGGTCGCTATCGACGTCTTGCGATGTCGCGCGGCGGTACTCCGTCAGCGCGCGCTCGAAGCTCTCCGCGTCCAGCGGTTCGCGAACCGCCGCCAGGTCGCGCCACGCGTTGCCGATGGCGACGCGGCGGTCGTAGGTCTCGATGGGCTCCTCCTGCGAAGCCGACACCGCCTCGAGCACGGAGATCGACTCGCGCAGGCGCGCTTCGCAGCGCTCGAGCGAGCCCGGTCCGCCGGCGCGCAGCTCGTTCTGTCCGAGGCGGCCGAGGAGCAGCGCCAGGTTGGAGCTGGCGTCGGGTCGACCCGGCTGGAGCGCGAGGGCCGCGCGGTAGTGCTCGACCGCGGTCCGCAGGTGTGCGCCGCGCGCGCCTTCCTCGCCGGGCTCGCGCGGCAGCTCTTCGTGCAGCCACGCCAGCGTGAAGGCGCGCAGGTACGCGACCTCGGGCCGCGACGCGGAGCCCAGCTCGCGCTCCACGAGCTCGATCGCCTCGCGCGTCGACCCCGCCCGTGACAGCTCGACGGCCTGCGCCACGACACGCTCGGCGGCGCTCCGGGAGCCGGACCCGAGCCCCAGCGCGCTGCAGCCGGCCAGGAACGCCAGCGCACAGGCGCCGACGAAGATCGAGCGCGGCTTGCGGCGCGCGGACGACGGTTCTCGCATCAAGGTGCCGGGTCGTCGAAGGGGTTGCGCGGGAGCAAGTCGACCGGGCTGCTGCGCTGCAGAACGGCGTCGGACGCGACGTAGTCCGTCACGTGGACGGACCGGACTCTCAGGAGCCCGTGGTACGGGCCGCCGGCGGGCATGAGCTGCTTGTCGAGGAGGACTTCGTGCATCCTTCGCGAGCCAGAAGGCTCCGGCTCCGCCTCTCCGGCGGGCGCGTCCTCGGCGTCTTCCGCGACCAGAACGACCGGGTTCGGGAAGAGCTTCCAGTACGGATGACCGGCGGGGACTCCGAGCTCGCTGAAGTGGCCGACGGCTCCCGCGGTGTCCCCGAAGTAGTCCTCCAGGCTCCACGCCGTGACCTCGGGCGCGGCGTTCCAGCTGAGGGGGCCGCTGTCGGGTTCGCGGAAGGTCAGCGTGAGCTTGCTGCCGGGCAGGGCCCCCAGGTGCTCGTAGTCGAACGGTGCCAGCAAGAGCGTGCGGTAGCGCGGACTCGGCTCGGCCAGTCGCTCGGAGGACGAGTGCAGGTGCGCGCCTGCCGGGATCGGGATGCGCGCGAACAGCTCGCGCACGATCGCCGTGCGCTGCGCTCGCAGCCGCTTGCCGAAGGTCTTGGCGATCGTGTCGTGAATCAACTCGTCCCGGATCGCGCGCTTGATCACCTCGGAGTCGACGTACGGCACGTACGAGGACGCCGGACCCTCCGCGGCGCTCCCGAGGATCGGCTTCAGCGCGTTGCCGGAACGGTCGCGCAGCTCCAGCAGGAGTCCGTTCTCGGCGAAGATGGGCGGCTCGCGGGGGAGTTCCTCGTCGGCACCCTCCTTCTGGGCGTCCGCGGCGCTCCGTGAGCCCTCGACGACGACGAGCGTGATCGCCAGGTGGTAGTCGTGCGCGGCGTCGCTCGGCTGCCCCGCGGCGCGCGGCTCCGCGACTTCGAAACGCAGGAAGCCGACGTTCTTCCGAAAGCTCTGGACGGCCTCGGTCGCGACCTTGGCCGGCACCTCGTCCTTCTTCTCCAGGCCGTCCAGGAGCTCCTGCAGCATATCGCCGTCGCCGAACTGGAAGCTGACGCCGACGACGGGGTTGACGCGGGCAGACTGCGGGCCGGTCCCGAGCAAGCCCAGCGCCATCGCTGCGACCAGGGCGTTCATTCCGAGTCCTCCGTGACGGGGAGCGGGCCGGTGATGGCGAGCCACAGATCGGGCTGGCCCTCCTTGATGCTCTTCCTCTGATCGATCGAGAGCTGCATGAGCATGTGATCCTGGACCTCGTCCTCCGTCACCACGAAGGCCGCTCTTCCCGAGAGCGCACCCGGTTGGGGCAGGAAAAAGACCTCGAGCAGGTCGCCGGGCAGGGGTTCACGGTCGGCCTCGAAGTCGGTGCGGATCGAGCGCCGCCAGGTCCACCGGATCGACGACCACTTCTCCTTGGCGACCGCGACATCCGAACTCGTCAGGTCCTCGTTGGCCTGCAGGTCTTCGTCCCAGCCGGCCTCGAGGTCGCTGACCTTGCGCTTGAAGTCGCCGAAGATGTAGGAGCCGTAGTAGAGCCGAGTGCCCTGCGCGCCGAGCAGCGTCAGCGCGCCGGAGTCCTCGCGGCGAAAGACGCGCACCTCGCCCGCTTCGTCCACAGCGTCGTAGCTCTCGGGCGCGATGCGGATCACGATCGCGGGGGCGGGCTCGAGGTCCGCGAGCTGGAACTCCCGACCCAGGCCGGGGTAGAGCGTGAAGGACCGCGGCCGGTAGCCCGTCGCCTTCAGGACGAACGAGCGGCCGAACGGCGTCGTGAACAGCTTGAAGGTGTGGGCCGGTCGCTCCTCGGTCAGCCGCGGCGCGTCGCCGCGCGTTTCGTCGCTCGGCGGCTCCACGTCCTCGTCCACCGCGCGCAGCTCCAGCCGGCGTTCGCCGGGCACGCCCGCCGCGAGCACGCTGACGCTCGAGAAGAACAGGTTCGGAACCAGCGCCAGGACGAACAGCGCGACCAGCGCCCACGTCTGCAGCAGCACGCCGAGGTACGTGACCGCGAGGCCGACGACGCTGTCCTCGATCAACGCGCGATGCTTGCGGTACAGACGCTCGCCGACCGACAGCAGCAGCGGACAGCCGACCAGCGCGGCCCCCGTGACTCCGAGGATATTGGGCACCTCCCACTGCAGGTGCTTCTGCATCCAGCTCATCAGCAGCACGACGAGCGCGATGAGGACCGGCACGCGAATCTCGAGCCGGCTCGGAAGGCGCGCGGTGATGCGCTGCGCCATGCCCTGCATCGTCGGCAGCGG
>CAYGPA010000162.1:0-6520 GCA_964351535.1 uncultured Planctomycetaceae bacterium | reverse complement strand
ACGCTGCGGCTGCTCGACGCGCAGGGCGCGACCGTCGACGCCACGACGTCCATGACGAACGGCGACTACGGGTTCGCGGGCGTCGCCCCGGGGGACTACTCCGTCACGGTCGCCGCGACGCCCGTGGGGCTCGTCCCGTCGCTGTGCAACGTCGGTTCGGACGACCTCGACAACGACTGCAGCCCCGCGACCGTGACGGTCGTGGCCGGAGGCCCCCCCGACCTCACCGTCGACTTCGGATTCGCGGGCACGGGATCGATCGGAGATCGCGTGTGGGTCGACGAGAACTGCGACGGACTGCAGGACCCGGGGGAGGCCGACCTCGACGGCGTGCGCGTGGTCCTGACCGACGCGGGCGGCGTCGATCGCGAGCAGCTCACGGTCTCCGGCGCGTACTCCTTCCAGAATCTCTGCGCGGGCGCATACACGGTCACCGTCGATGCGAGCACGCTGCCCCCGGGGTTCGCGCCCGCCCCGTCCGACGTCGGCCCGAACGACGCGCTCGACAGCGACGGCAGTCCCGTGACGGTGATGCTTGCGACCGACGGCTCGCGCGACGACACGGTCGACTTCGGATTCTGCCCGCCCAGCCCGGGATCGCTCGGCGACTTCGTGTGGCGCGACCTGAACGGCGACGGGCTACAGGACGTCGGAGAGCCGGGGCTGCCGGGCGTTCAGGTGCTGCTGAAGGACCTGTCCGGCAACGTGCTCGCCAGCACCCTGACCGACGACCTCGGGCGCTACGCGTTCCCGTTCCTTCCGCCGGGCGACTACGCGGTCGAGGTGGTCGCCCCCGTCTGCGCGGTCGCGGCTCCGTGCAACGTCGGCTCCGACGACACGCTCGACAGCGACTGCAGCCCGGCCTTCGTCACGGTCACCTCCGGCGTGCGCGACGACAGCGTGGACTTCGGCTTCGTCGCGTTCGGCACGGGCAGCATCGGGGACTTCGTCTGGAACGACCTGAACGCCGACGGGCTCCAGGACCCGGGCGAGCTCGGCTTCCAGGGAGCGCAGGTCGACCTCTTCGACTCCGGGGGAGCGCTCCTCGCGAGCCAGCTCACCGGACCCGCGGGCGAGTACCTGTTCCAGGGACTCTGCGCCGGCCAGTACGTCGTCCGCGTCGACCTCAACCTGACCGGGATGGGCTTCGTGCGCTCGCCGTGCGACGTGGGAGCGGACGACGCGATCGACAACGACTGCAGTCCGGCCGTCGTCGTGCTGTCCGCGGACGACGAACGCAACACGACGCTCGACTTCGGCTACCACTCCTCGCTCCCGCTCGAGGGCCTCGGGGCCGGGAGCTGGCGCGACCACCCCGCGGCCTGGCCGCCGTCGCCGCCGCCGACGACGCCCTTCGCGAGCGTCTTCGTCGACGCCTTCCCGGGCCTCTCGCTGCACGACGTGCTGCTGCTGCGCGGGCCCGGACGCGCGGCCGCCGGACGCGAGGCCGTGGCGGCGCTGCTCAACGCGCGCGCGGGCGGCGTCGGCTACCCGCTGCCCGAGCACGAGGTCGTCGCGCGCTTCGCGGCCGCCCAGCGCGGCGACGAGGCGGACCGCGAGGCCCTGCGGCGCTTCCTCGCCGCACGGAACGCGCTCGGGTCCGTTCGCGGATCCGAGGCGTCGCGGTAGGCGGGTCCGTGGGTCCGCTCGGGGTGGTGTCGCGTTCGTTTGTCGTTATGACAAGCATCATTGACACGGACGCACCCACTGGACGGACTGGGTTGCGCGGGGGAAGTGGGGCGAGTCATGGTCGCAAATCCCTACCACGTCACGACTTGAGTCACGGGCCCGGCGGCGCAGACCCCTGGGCCGCGCGGCGGCGCGCTCCGGTGGGCCGCGATCGGCTCTCCAGGCCCCGGAGAGCCTCGCGCTGGGAGGCCGTTCGTCCGGGCGCGCGCGAATCCCCCACGGAACCCAGTCAGTCGGAGAGTTGCAGCTCGACGCGGGTCGTCGCCGAGCCGTCGGCCTCGACCTCCACCGGCTCCAGCGGCCGCAGCCCCTCCAGCGGGCGGAATTCGAGTCGGTACAGCCCCGGCAGGTCGTAGCGGACGGCCACGCGTTCGCGGTCGAGGATCAAGGGCCAGCCCGGCGCGCCCGGGCCCGAGCCCTTGCGGTAGGCGCGCATGCGGAAGCCGCGCGGGACGGGCGCGGGCCGGCCGTCGCGTCGGAAGTGCAGCTCCAGCGTCGGCCGAGCCTCGAGGACCAGCTCCTCCGCCGCCCCGGGGTCGATCCGGAGCGGCTCCTGGCGCAGCGCGGGCGCGGTCGAGCGCAGCTCCAGGGGTCCCGGCGGCGCCCAGAACTCCAGCGACCCTCCGGAGGTCGGCCGCAGCCGGGCGGGCGGGAGTGCGCGCCCGGCGTCCGGCGCCGGACGCCAATCGAGTCCGGGGTCCGCCACCGGCTCGCCGCCCGCGACGCGCCACGCGAGCTGCACCCGGCGCAGCTCCCGTCCGTCGACGACGACCTCCGCGGGCTCGCCGGCGCGCGTCTCGACGACGCGTTCGAGCTGGAACGGAGCGACGCGCAGCGCGTAGCGGCCGGCCGCGACGGGGCCTGCGCTCCAGGGGCGCGCCGCTCCCGGTGCCAGCTTCAGGACGAGCTGCTCGCCGGCGCGCCGCGGCGGCCCGTCGAGGCGCTCGACGTGCAGCTCGCACGCGTGCTCGGAGAGCTCGCCGGGGAGCAGCACGGAGCCCGACAGCTCGGCGGTGAGTTCCGGCTCCAGCGCGACCTCGACGTCGTGCTGCGCGACGGCCCCTGCCGCGATCTCGACTTCGAGCCGACCGACGACGAGTTCGTCCGGCGCCGCGCCGAACTCGATCGACGCGTCGAAGGGCCACGGGGGCAGACTTTCGAAACGGACGGACCCATCGGCCGCCACGGGCTCTTCGGCCACGACCAGGCGTCCCCCGCGGCGGCGGACCCGCGCGACGGCCGTCCGGTCGGCCGGCCAGTCGGGAATGCGCAGCACGAGGCTTCCGCCCGGGCGCAGCGCGACCTCCACGTCGCCGCCGACGCGGTGGTCGAGCCGCAGCCGGGTCCACGCGCGGCCCGGGGCGCGGATCCACGCGTACGCGTCCGGCTCGGTGGGCGCGATTTCGACGGTTCCCGACGCGTCGACGGCGAGGGACTCGGCACCGCCGAGCTCGCCGGGATGGAGGCCCAGGCCCGTCCGCGGCGGAACGAGCCGCACGGTCGCGTCGGGAACCGGCGTGCGGTCCTCCGACGCGACGATCCGCAGCCGGCAGGGCAGCAGCGCGTGCGCGCGCAGCTCGAGCCCTCCGTCCCAGGGGGCGATCCACGGAGGGAGCGGCACGTGGCACGGCCGGCCGTCGAGAACGACGTCGCGGAAGACCACCTCGCCCCGGACCGGCCGCGGCAGCTCCCAGGAGCCCCCGCGGACCGGGATCGTCCAGCCGGTGCCGGCTCCGGGCGTCTCCCCCAGCGGGACGAGCACAAACGACCCGGTGGCCTCGAAGTGCACGTCGCCGTCGGCATCGACCCAGGCGATCGTCCCCCCCGCGACCGACGGGGTCGCGGAGACCGGTTCAGGCGCGCTCGACGGATCGGGCGCGCTCGACGGATCGGGCGCGCGCGGGCTGGGCGCGCGCGGACTGGGCGCGCGTGAGGGTTCGGGCGCGCTCGACGGGTCGGCGGGCAGAGTTCCGCGGCCGGCCGACGGTGGCGCGAGGGCCAGCGCGGCGATGAGTCCGGACGCGGCGAGGGCGCGGGCGAGCGGCGGGCGCGACATGTCCCGCGTTCTACCCCGTCGGGGCGCGTGCGCGCGGGGCGCGGAAAGGGAAAACTGGGCGCGGCTCGCGGCGGGCCGAAGCGCATGGCCAGCGAAACGCACGAGCGAGAACGACCCGGGGCGGACATCGTCGGCCGCCACGCCGGGCTGTCGTTCCGGGCCGCGCTGATCTCGGCCGCGACGCTCTGCTCGCGCATCCTGGGCTTCGCGCGCGAGTTCCTCTCCGCGCTGCTCTTCGGCGACTCGTCGGCGGTGTACGACGCCTTCGTCACGGCCTGGCGCATCCCGAACCTGTTCCGCCGGTTCCTCGGGGAGGGCGCGCTGTCCACGTCGCTGCAGACGGCGCTGACCGAGGTCGACGGCGACGTGGGCGACGAGGCCGGGCGGCAGCTGTTCTGGGACACGCTGCGCACGGCGGCGTGGATCCTCCTGGCCGTCACGGGCCTCGTCATGGCCGGCGTCGCGCTGCTTCCCGACCACCTGCCCGGGACGGACTGGGAGTGGCTCGGGTCGACGCCCGGACCCGTGCGCGAGATGGGCGTGCGCCTCGCGCCGTTCCTCTTGTTCGTGTGCCTCGCGGCGCTGGTCAGCGGCGCACTGCTCGTGCGCGGCAGCGTCGTTGCGCCGAGCCTGGCGCCGGCGCTGCTGAACGTCGTCTGGATCGCCGCGCTCGTCGGAATCGGCGTCCACTACGGCTGGAGCTCGGACCTCGAGGGCGAGGCGCTGCTCGCGCGCCACCTCGAGATGACGCGTTCGCTCGCGTGGGGCGTGCTCGTCGCGGGGCTCGCGCAGCTCGTCGTGCAGGTTCCCGCCCTGGGGCGCATCGGCCTGCTGCCGATCGCGTTGCGGCGCGCGCGCGCGTCCACCGGAGGCTGGACGCCCGCGCGCATCCTGCGCACCAGCGCGCCTCTCGCGCTCGGCGCGGCGGGCTACCAGATCAGCGTGATGGTCGACGGCTTCATGGCCGAGGGTCTCCTGCGCGACGGCGGGCCGACGACGCTGTACTTCGCCAACCGCGTGCAGCAGTTCCCGCTCGCGCTCGTCGCGGTCGCGGCCACGACGGCGGTGTTTCCGAAGCTGAAGGCGCTCGGTCACCTCGGTCAGCTCGACGAGCTGCGCGCGCTGCACGGTCGCGCGCACCTCTCGATCCTCTTCTGGGCCCTGCCGTCCGCCGCCGGGCTCTTCGCGCTCGCGCGGCCGATCGTCTCGGCGCTGTTCGAGCACGGCGCGTTCGACGAGGACGGCGTGCAGCGCACGACCGCGGCGCTGCAGATGCTCTGCATCGCCTTGCCGTCCGCCGGCGCCGTCGGCCTGGTCAGCCGTGCGTACTACGCGCTCGCGGACTTCCGCACGCCGGTGACGATCTCGCTCGTCCTCGTGGTGGTGAACGTGGCGCTGAACCTCGCGTTCGTGCTCGGACTCGACATGGACGTCGAGGGGCTCTGCCTCGCGACGGCGCTGACGAGCTGGGGCAACCTGGTGCTCCTGTGGCCGCCGCTCGTCCGGCGGCTCGGCGGAGAGGCGCCCGGAGCCCGGCGCCGGCTCGCGGGTCGCGCCCTGCGCACGCTGTTGGCCGCGGCGATCTGCGGAGCCTGCGCGCGGCTCGTCCACGACGCCCTGGCCGACCGCCTCGGCGCGCTGATCGCGCTGCTCGGTGGCATGGCGGCCGGTGCCGTCGGGTACGGCCTGGCGGCGCGCCTCCTGGCCTTGCCGGAGCTCGCGGAGGCCCTCGCGCGCTTCCGCCGACGCTCCTGACGGCGCTCCTGACGGGTCGGAATCTCCCCGGACGAGGACGGCGGGGCCCATGGGACCGGACCCACTACATGTGGTGTTCGAATCCCGGAAATGTCCTTGCGACCACCAGATCGTGGAGTATCGTCGCGTCGCTGTGCAGAAGTCAGGGCCGCGAGTCCCTGGCCTGCGTAAGTTTCTGGATTCAAGCGGTTTACGCGAACGGGTGGCACCTTGCACCTCGCTCCCGATCCCTGCAAAGGGACGCGAGTTGGGACCTCCGGTACCGGATTCGAGACACCCGGACCGGGCCCAGGCCCACCCTGCCGTCGCGATCGCCACGGAAAGAGGAGAGACTCGAGAGTGAATCCCGCCACGCTTTCGACCGTGAAGAACGTCACCCCGGCCAGCACCCCGTCCGCGACCGAGGCCCTTGCACGCCTCGAAGCCGCCGACCCGCCGGCCGACCTGCAACCCCCGCAACTGACGAAGAACGCTCGCACCGTTCTCGAAAGGCGCTACCTCAAGAAGGACCGGACCACGGGCGAGGTCTGCGAGAGCCCGGAGCAACTGTTCTGGCGCGTCGCGACGCACATCGCCAAGGGCGAGCTCGAGTTCCCCGGCGGCACCCCCGAACGGGCCCTGGCCGTCGCGCGCGACTTCTACGGACTGATGGCGCGCCGCCAGTTCATGCCGAACAGCCCGACCCTGATGAACGCGGGTCGCGAGATGGGCATGCTCTCGGCGTGCTTCGTGCTGCCGGTCGAGGACTCGATCGAGGGCATCTTCGACTCGATCAAGGCCACCGCCCTGATCCAGAAGGCCGGCGGAGGGACTGGCTTCAGCTTCTCGCGCCTGCGCCCGCAGGGCGACCTCGTGCGCAGCTCGGGCGGGACGACCGAGGGGCCGCTGTCCTTCATCCAGGTGTTCTCGAAGGCCACCGACGCGATCCAGCAGGGTGCGTTCCGGCGCGGCGCCAACATGGGCATCCTGCGCGTCGACCACCCCGACATCGTCAAGTTCATCACCTTCAAGGACGACCTG
>CAYGPA010000161.1:3437-10339 GCA_964351535.1 uncultured Planctomycetaceae bacterium | reverse complement strand
CCCTTCAGGCGGCCGCCGAGCTCGCCGGCAAGGGTGTCGAGATGCACGAGCTCTATCGATCGATCTACCAGCGTTCGGGGCGCGACCAGCCGCGCGCGGTCGCCCGGCTCCTGTCGCGGCTCGAGTACTTCGCCGACGGTCGCCTGGCGGTCGTGGACCTGCCGCTCGCGGCCGCCGGCGAGGCCGAACTCGCCGACGGCGACGAAGCGCTGGACATGCTGCGGGCCGTCGAGACCGTGGAAGTCGTCCTGTTCCTGCGCGCGCTGCGCGACGGCAGCGTCAAGCTCTCGGCGCGCAGCAAGTCGGACTACGACGTCAACCGGCTGGCGCGCCAGCTCGGCGGCGGCGGACACGTGAAGGCCTCCGGGGCCTCGCTCCCGGGCCCGCTGGCGCAGGCGCGCGAGCGGGTCGTGGAGCTGGCGCTCGCGGGGTTCGAGGTCGGCTCGGCCGGCGGAGTGGAGGCGTCGTGAAGGTCGCCATCATCTCCGACCTGCACTCGAACCGCGAGGCGCTCGAGGCCGTGTTCGCGCACATCCGCGAGCTCTCGATCGACACGATCTACTGCCTGGGCGACGTCGTGGGCTACGGTCCCGAGCCCGAGTTCTGCGTCGACCTCGTTCGCGGCCACAGCAAGCTCTGCCTGATGGGGAACCACGACGAGGCGCTGTTCCACGACGCCTCCGACTTCAATCCCCACGCGCGCGGCGCGATCGAGTACACGCGCGAGCGCATGAGCCCCGCCTGGTACTCGTCCAGCGAGAAGAAGGCGCGCTGGAAGTGGCTGCGCGGGCTGCCGCTGGTCCACACCGAGGGCCGCTTCGTCTTCGTCCACGGCTCGCCGCGCGATCCGGTGCGCGAGTACGTGCTGTCCACGGACGGCTTCCTGAACCCGGACAAGCTCGCGTCGATCTTCGACTCGTTCGAGGGCGTCGCGGTGGGGGGGCACACCCATCACCCGGGGATGCACACCGAGGACCTGCGCTTCCACGGACTGAACGGGGCCGACGAGCTGACGCTCGAGATCCCCGACGACCAGAAGAGCTTCATCAACGTCGGCTCGGTCGGCCAGCCGCGCGACAGCGACAACCGCGCGTGCTACGCGGTGCTCGAGGACGAGCAGGTCACCTGGTATCGCGTGCCCTACGACTTCCAGAGCACGATGCAGAAGATCCTGAACACCGGCGTGCTCAGCGAGATGCTGGCTCGGCGGCTCGCGCTGGGGAAGTAGGCCTGCTCGGCCCCAGCCCGAACGTCTGTCGCACGACGTGGCCGACGATCTGCGGGTTCTTCTTCATGCGGCGCAGGCTGTAGGCGCGCCACTCCGGACCGTACGGGACGTACACGCGCACGCTGTGGCCCGCGTCCGCCCAGCGCTTCCAGAGCCACTCCTGAACGCCGAGCAGGACCTGGAACTCGTAGGAGTCGTCCGGCTTCAAGAACTTCAGGACGCGGTCGCCGAGCTCCGCGTCGTGCGTGGCCAGCGCGACCCGCGCGCCGCGCTCGAAGAGCTGCTTCGTACACGCCACGAAGGCCTCGCGGATCGGTTCGGGGTCGACGTGCGCGAGATCGGCGGGTTCGAGATAGATGCCCTTGACCATGCGCACGTCCAGCGGCCCCGGCGCGAGGTTGGCGATGTCCTCGGGCGTGCGGAACAGGCGGGACTGGAGCACGATGCCGACGTTCGAGAACTCCGCCCGCAGCGTCTCGAAGATGCGCAGCGTGGCGTCGGTGGTGGTGTGGTCCTCCATCTCGACGCGCACGAAGAGGCCGCGCTCCGCGCAGTGCCGGCAGATCTCGGCGTAGAGCCGCGTCGCCAGCGCCTCGTCGATGCGCAGGCCCAGGTGGGTCGGCTTGACGGAGACGTACGCGTCGAGGCCCTCGGCCTGCACGCGGTCGGCGGCGGCCGTGAACTGGGCCACGACGCTGCGCGCCTCGGCCTCCGAGGTGACGTCCTCGCCCAGGAGGTTGAGGATGCCCGGATGGCCGTCGCCGCGCAGCGCCTGCAGGCGCTCGACGGCGTCTTCCAGCCGCTCGCCGGCGATGTAGCGCGCGGAGAGGCGACGCATCAGCGGCGCGGGGAAGAGGGGCAGGAGCGCCGCCAGGGAGCTGGAGAGGAATCCCATCGGATCGGAGGTTATAAATGCGCCCCGCCAGCAGGAGAAGACGCGACCCGGCCGGACCGGCCGGCGACCCTCCGCACCGCGACGCGACATGCAGAACCTGGACACCAGCGGGGCGAACGCGCCGCGCGTCGTACTCGTCACGGCGCCCGGCGTCGACGTGGCGCGGCCGCTCGCGCGGGCCCTCGTCGAGCAAGGCCTGGCGGCCTGCGCGAGCCTCGTCCCCGGCGTCACCAGCGTCTACCGCTGGGAGGGGGCCGTGCAGGAGGACGCCGAGGTGCTCCTGATCGTGAAGACGGTCCGCGGGCGCCTGGACGAGCTCGAGGCCTTCCTCGCGGAGCACCACCCCTACGACGTGCCGGAGTGCGTCGCGCTCGCACCGACGGAGGTCGCGGCGGGTTACCTGACGTGGCTGCAGGCGCAGGCGGAAGCGCCCCGATGACGGCTTCCATCCGGCCGGGTCGCGCGCGGACGGGTGCCGGGCTCGCAGGTGGCCTCGCGCTCCGCGCGGCGCTCGCGGCCTGCGCCCTCTCCGCGGCGAGCTCTTGCACGCGCGAGCTCGAGCGCCCGGGCGTTCCGCCGCGCCACGTGCTGCTCGTGACGGTGGCCTCGCTGCGCCCCGACCACATGTCGGCCTTCGCCTACTTCCGGCCCACCACCGTGTGGGAGGTCGACCCCGGAGCGCGCGCGCTCGGGGAGGGCAAGGCGCTCGACGACCTCGCCGCGGAGGGCGTGCTGTTCGCGCGCGCCTTCGCGCCCTCGCCGCGTACGCGCCCCTCGCTCGCCGCGCTCCACACGGGGCGGCTCCCGCGGCAGAACGGCGTGGTCGCGAAGGACGACGTGCTGGCCGCGGACCAGCAGACGCTGGCCGAGTCCTTCGCCGCGGCGGGCTTCCGGACCGTCGCGTTCGTCAGCGGGGAGCTGCCCGCCGCGGACGACGGGCTGCTGCAGGGGTTCGGCGAGGTCCACCGCGACGCGGACGACGTCGCCACGATGGAGCTCGCCATCGAGTGGCTGGAGGACGCGGACCTGGGGGACTGGCGACCGCTGTTCCTGTGGCTGCACCTCTCCGATCCCGCGCTGCCCTACGACCCCGCACCGCTCGCGCCGCGCCCCGGTGGAGACCCCGGGGACGTCGAGTACGCCGAGCTCTTCACCGACCCCGGCTACACCGGCCCGGCCGACGGCAGCGTCGCGTTCGTCGCCGCCGCGCGCGCCGGGGAGCGCGCGCTCTCCGAGGCGGACCGCGAACACCTGGTCGCGCTCTACGACGGCGAGGTCGCGCGCATGAACAGCGCGCTGCGCAAGTTCCTGACCTACTACCACGAGCACGGCGAGGCCATCGGTCTCTGGGAGGACACGGTGATCGCCTTCGCGGGCGTGCACGGCGAGGAGCTGGGTGAACGCGGCGACGTGTTCGGTCCGCCCGACACGCTGCACGAGCACGCGCTGCACGTGCCGCTGTTCCTGCGCCACCCCAACTCCATGACCGGTCAGCGCATCCTCGACGACGTCGTCGACCTGACGGACCTGCACCCGACGCTGTGCGAGTGGATGCACGTCGCCTCCGAGCGCTCCACCGGCCGCAGCCTGCTCGGCGCGACGGACTCCTTCCGCAGGCGCGACTTCCCGGAGCGCGCCGTCCTGGCCCAGCGCGGTCCGGACGAGTACGGTCTGCGCACGTCCGAGTGGCGCTGGATCGCGGCCTCCGAGGAGCTGTTCCGGTGCCGCGACGACAGCGCGCCGCGCCGCGTGGTCGCCGTCGACGACCCCGGGGCGGCCGAGCGGGCGCGCGCCGCGCTCCAGGCGCGCCTCGAGGCGGGCGGCGACTGAGACGGCGCGCGCCATGAGCTACCAAGAGAGCACCCTGGTTCAGCAGCGCGACCGCGTGGCCGCGCGCTCGGTGTTCTTCCTGCTGCTGGCGCTCTTCACGGCCACGTTCACGGGCACCCCCGAGAACGCCGACGCCGAGGTCGAGTTCCAGACGACCTCCGCCCTCGCGCGCGGCCGCGGCTTCGCCCTGGGAGGCACGCCCGAGGCCGAGGCGATCATCGCCCAGCGCTTCAACGTCGTGCCCGGGCCGGGCCCCGCCGGCGCTCGCGAGGTCGGCGCGAGTCCGGAGGCCGGCCCGGACGCGAGCCCCGAGGCGAATGCGGACGGCGAGCGCTGGTACTCCTGGTTCGGGCCGGGCCAGGCGCTCGCGGGCCTGCCCTTCTACGCCGCGGGCCGGGCGCTGGCCTGGGCCTTCCCCGAGGTCGAAGACCGCCACGCGGAGACGACGCACCTCGGCGTCGCGCGGTCGGAGTACTTCGCCCACCTCCTGGTCGGCTGGCGCAACTCGCTGTTCACCGCGTTGACCGCGTTCCTGATCGTGCTGGCTTCGCGCCGGCTGGGAGTCCAGCGGCTCTACGCCTGGATCGCCGGACTCACGTACGGGATCTCGACCTTCGCGTGGCCGCAGGCGCGCTCGACGCTCAACGACGTGCAGGGGACCTTCTTCCTGTTCCTCGGCTTCTACGTGTTGCTGCGCATGCGCGAGGAGTTCAAGCGCCTGCACGAGCCGCGGGCGCGCCACCTCTTCGGTCTCGGCGCGACGCTGGCCGCGGCGGTCCTGACGCGCGTCGTGCTGGCGCCGGCGGCGGCGGTCCTCGCGCTGGCCGCCGTGATCGCGATCCTGCGCGGCTCCCGCGACCTGGCGCGCCTGACCGACGCGGTCGGCTCGCGGCGCACGTTCCTCGGCATGGTCGGGCTGTTCGCCCTGCCCGTCGTCCTGGGGGGCGTCGCGTTCGCGGCGCTCAACCTCTGGCGCTTCGGCGATCCACTCGAGACGGGCTACGGCGCCGTGCTGCGCTCGGGGACGTTCTTCAGCTATCCCTTCACGCTGGGGCTCGCGGGGCTCTTCCTCTCTCCCGGCCGCGGCCTGCTGTGGATGGCGCCCGGCGTGCTGCTCTTGCCCTGGGGCCTCTCGCGCGCCTGGCACGACGGAGAGCGCATCTGGCCGATGGTCCTGCCGTTCCTCGCCGCGGCGCTCGTGGTACTGCCCGCCGGGGCGCAGGGGTGGCACGGCGGCTACACGTACGGACCTCGCTACCTCCTGCCGCTGCTCCCGTTCCTGTGGGTCGGGGTCGGGCTGGCGCTCGAGCGCATCGACGTGGCCTCGTCCCGCGGCGCGCTGGCCTACGGACTCCTGTTCGTCGGCCTCCTGGTCCAGCTCCCGGCCGCCCTCGTCGACCACATGACCCACCAGGAGCTCGCGGCCGAGGCGGCTCGCGTCCGCTGGCCGGACCCGGGCGGCGAGACCGCGCGCGAGCAGGACGAGGCGCGCTTCCTGAACATCCAGTGGGACCTCGACTTCGCGGCCCCCGCGGCGCACTGGCGCATCCTGCGGCACCGCGTGGCGGGCCTCGGCGAGGACTTCGACCTCGACGAGATCTTCGGCCTCGACTCCGGCCGCACCGCCCGGCCCCGGGATCGCCGCAACCAGGGCTTCGAGCACTTCGCCTGGGTGGACCTGGCCGAGCGCCTGGGGGGGTCGATGCTGCCGGGGGCGGTCGTGATCTCGCTGCTCTTCGCGGTGGGGCTGATCCTGAGCGTGCGGAGCCTGGACGCCTTCTGAGCGGACTTGCGACGGCCGGCGAGGGGGACGTGGCCCGCTCGTGGGCCTCCAGCCCCGCCGGCGCGAGCCGCGGGTCAAGCCGCTCCGGGCGACGCCCGATGAGGGTCTCCGGAGTCATGCCGCCCCTCTATCTGCTGGAACTCGCCCTGGCCGTGGCCATCGCCGTGCTGTCCCCGGTGCGGGGACCGGAGGGGACGGTCCAGGCCGTCGACGGCGTGCACGTCCTCGCGCCCGCGCGGGAGCGCCAGGAGAGCTGGTACGCGCTCGAGGTCGGACGGATCGGGCCCGACGGGCGCGAGCGCCCGGAGATCGTGGGCCTCGCCTGCCTGCGCCGCAGCGTGCTGCCGGGAGGTCCGCGGCTGGAGGCGGAGTTCCGCTTCGCGCGCGACGTGCGGGTCTTGCTGGTGGAGGAACCGACGCCCGCCGGGCGCCGACTGGTCTACCGCGAGCTCGCCGAGCACGGTGGGCGCTCCCTGCTTCTCGAGGAGCTCGCCCCGGGCGACTACTCGCTGCTGGAGTGGGGTGGGCCCGAGAAGCTCAGCGGGCCGCTGGGCTGCGACGGGGTGCTGGCCTTCCCGCTGGAGCTGGCCGAGGCCGCCCGCGTGGGGCGCGTCCGCGACGGGCTGTTCGAAGCCTTCGACCCGCTGGCGGGTGGACCGGTGCGGCTCCTGGCCCGGACCGATGCGCGTTCGTTCGATCCCGGCGACCCGGCCGAGGAGTTCGAGGTCCGCTACGAGCGAGACGACGGCACGCTGGCCGCCTTTTACAGAATCCGATCAGGTCAGGTCGTCGAATTCCAGCTGCAGCGCGGAGGGCCTCGTGCGCGCCTGGCGACTCGCGTCGAGGTCGCGGAGGCGCGCCGGCGTCTGGGCATCGTCAGTCCTCCGTAGGCCTGCGGGTCGCGTGCTGCGTCCCCGTCGTCGACGCCGCTATGCTGTCTCCGCCTTGAACTCCCAAAGCTCTTCTCGAGCGGTCCTCGCGCGCTCCCTGGCGTGGGCCCTGCCCGCGCTCGTGTTCGCGGCCGGCTGCAAGACTCCCGAGGAGTACGCGGCCGCCGCGGACCGGGAGGTCGCCGCGATCGTCGAGGCGCGGCGCCAGGAGATCTTCGCGGATCCGACGGTGTTCTCGATCCAGCCGCTGCCGGAGAGCCTGCGCGCGCGTGTGCT
>CAYGPA010000161.1:0-3427 GCA_964351535.1 uncultured Planctomycetaceae bacterium | reverse complement strand
CCGATCTCGGCATCGTCGATCTGCGGACGTGCCTCGAGATCGCCGCCGAGAGCAACCGCGACTACTGGCGCAGCAAGGAGCGGCTCTACCTCGCCGCGCTGGACCTGACCCTCGAGCGCTACCGCTTCCGAAGGCGCCCGCTGGCGTTCCTGAGCGGCGAAATCTCCGACTCGGGGCCCGGAGGAGCGGACGCCAACCTCGGCGCCAACGGCGCCTACAGGCGCACGCTCGGCACCGGCGCGGAGATCGTCGGCACCCTGGGCGCCAGCCTCTTTCGTTCGATCTCGACCAGCGACGGCTGGCAGTCGCTGGTCGACTTCGGGCTGGGCTTCACGCAGCCGCTGCTGCGCGGCCGTGGGCAGCGCATCGTGCAGGAGCCCCTGACCCAGGCCGAGCGGACGGTGATCTACGAGGTGCGCGGCTTCGAGCGCTTCCGGCGCACGCTGGCCGTCGACGTCACGAACTCGTACTTCCAGATCCTCCGCCAGCTCGACGTGATCCGCAACTCGGAGGAGAACCTCTCGAACCTGACGCTGATCCGCGAGCGCAACGAGAACCTGGCGAACGCCGGGCGGCTCAGCGACGTGCAGGTCGACCAGGCGCGCCAGGACGAGTTCCTCGCGCGCGATCGCCTGATCCTGTCGCGGCAGAACTACGAGAACCAGCTCGACGACTTCAAGTTCTTCCTGGGGCTGCCGATCGACGTCACGCTGGCCCTCGACCCGAGCGAGCTGGATCGCTTCGACGGCGCCGCGCCTCCGTTCACGCTCGACGCGGAACCGCTGGCCCGCGTGGCCCTCGAGGAGCGCCTGGACCTCCAGACGCAGGCCGATCGCGTGGTGGACGCTCAGCGCGGCGTCTACATCGCCGAGAACGCGTTCCAGGCGGGGATCGACCTGGCGGGCAGCTTCAACGCGTCGGGCAGCGGAAGTCCGTTCAAGATCGACAACGACGACGTGTCCTGGAGGCTGGGCCTGCTGGTGGACCTGCCCGCCGACCGCTTTCCCGAGCGCAACGTCTACCGCTCTGCGTTGATCGTGCTGCGCGACCGGCTGCGCCTGCAGGCGGAGCTCGGCGACCAGATCGTCGCGCGCATTCGCGAGGATGCGCGGGCAGCACGGCGTACGCGGCAGACCTTCGAGATCCAGCAGAACGCCGTGCGGCTGGCCGAGCGGCGCGTGGAGAGCGCGACCCTGAACCTCGACGCCGGACGCGCCACGACCCGCGACCTCCTGGAGTCGCAGGAGGCCCTGTTCCAGACCCAGAACGCCCTCACGCGGTCGCTGATCGAATACCATTTGACGATGCTCGACCTCCTGCTCGATCTCGAGGCGGTGCGCGTCACCGAGGAAGGCATCGTCTTCGACGATGAATTGCTCGAAACCCTGAAGGAAGACACCGGAGCATGAGTTCCCCCAAACGCCGCAGGGGCTCGAGTCGCCTGCTGTTCTTCTTCGCGGCCCTCGCCGTGCTCGCGGCCACGGGCTGGTACGCGGTCGGTCCGGGCGGCTGGATCGGTGGGGAGGAGACGAATGCCCTGGAGGGCGCGACCGTGCGTCGGGGACCGCTGTCCGTGCGCGTGGTGGAGAAGGGCAACCTGGAGTCGGCCGACAGCATCGTGCTGAAGAACGAGATCGAGGGCTCGACGACCATCCTCACCCTGATCGCGGAGGGCACGCAGGTCGAGGAGGGCGACGTCCTCTGCGAGCTCGACGTCTCGGACCTGTTCGACGACCGCGTCCAGCAGGAGATCTCGGTGCGCAACGCGGAGTCGGCCTACGTCAAGGCCGAGAAGCAGTACGAGATCCAGGTCATCCAGAACGAGAGCGACATCGCGCGCGCCGAGCAGGACCTCGAGTTCGCGGGGCAGGACCTCTCCAAGTTCCAGGAGGCCGACCGCACCCTCCGCGAGCAGGAGTCGCGCGAGGCGATCACGCTGGCCGAGGAGGAGTACGAGCGCGCCAAGGACAACCTCGAGTGGTCCGACCGGCTCGCGCAGAAGGGCTTCCTGACGCAGACGGAGCTCGAGGCCGACCGCCTGGCGCTCACGCGCTCGGAGATCCTGCTCGAGCAGCGCAAGCGCCAGCTGCAGACCCTGATCGACTTCGAGTTCCCGCGCGAGCTGGCGCAGCTCAAGAGCGACGTGCGCGAGGCCGAGCGCGAGCTCGAGCGCGTCAAGCTGCAGGCCAGCGCGATCCTCGTGGACTTCGAGAAGGCCCGCGACACGAACCTGGCGAAGCTGGAGCTCGAGCGCGAAAAGCTCTCGAAGATCGTCTCGCAGGTCGACAAGGGCAAGCTCGTCGCGCCGCGCGCCGGCATGGTGGTCTACGCGAAGGACGAGGGTCGCAGCCGCTACGGCAGCCAGGACCCGATCGCGGAGGGTACGCAGGTGCGCGAGCGCCAGGCGATCATCACGATCCCCTCGACCTCGGGCATGATCGCCGAGGCCAGCATCCACGAGTCGGTGATCGAGCAGGTGACCATCGGCCAGGAGTGCATCGTCCGCGTCGACGCGCTGGGTGGCCGCGAGTTCCCCGGCCGGGTGTCGTTCGTGGCCCTGCTCCCGGACTCGAACTCCTGGTGGGCCAACCCGAACACGCGCCTCTACCGCACGACGATCGAGATCGCGGACCAGGACTCCGAGATGCGCCCGGGCATGTCCTGCAGCGTCGAGGTGCTCGTCGACGACCTCGAGGACGCGCTGCACGTTCCAGTCCAGTGTGTCTATCGCCACGGCGGCGAGAACGTCTGCTTCCTCGTCACGGGCGCGGGCCCCGAGGAGCGCACGGTCGAGGTCGGCGCCAACAACGACGTGTGGGTCCAGATCCTCTCGGGACTCGAGGAGGGCCAGACCGTGCTGCTGAGCCCGCCGCCCGGGTTCACGCCCGACGCCGAGCGCGAGCGGCGCGAAGGCGGTGGGGAGGGCGAAGGTCTCGAGAGCCCGGGAGGCGAAGCTCGCGGCGGGAAGCCGACCGCGGACGCCGCGAAGTCGGGCCGGCCCGACGCGGCGCGCGGCGGGCATGGCGAGCGAGCGGGCGTCGCCGGCGAGCCGGAGGGAAAGGCCAAGGGCGGCGGGAGCGCCGCGCTGGCCGACGTGCACAGTGACGTGGCCACCGGGGCGAGCCCGGGCGGAAGCGCGATCGCCAAGGAACGCGAGCCCGTTTCGCAGTGAGCGCCACGGCTCCCGACTCCGCGGACGTCGCCGTCGCCGAGCTGATCGACGTGCGCCGCACGTACCGCATGGGCGACGAGCTCGTCCACGCCCTCGACGGGATCTCGTTCGGGTTCCTGCCCGGCGAGTACTGGGCCGTGATGGGCAGCTCCGGCAGCGGGAAGTCGACGCTGCTCAACCTGCTCGGCTGTCTCGACCAGCCGACCGAGGGCTCCTACCTCGTGCGCGGAGTCGACACGAGCGGCCTGGACGACG
>CAYGPA010000160.1:4749-10356 GCA_964351535.1 uncultured Planctomycetaceae bacterium | reverse complement strand
CAGCGGCGTGTCCGCCTGCTGGAGCACCGCGAGGCCGAGCAGCGCGTTGTGCACGACGTCGCGCTCCGGGTCGTGCAGCGCCGTGAGCAGCGGCGACAGCGCCTTGGGGTCCCGCGAGAAGCCGACCGCGGCGGCGGCGCGCATGCGGTTGTTCGGGGGGCCGCTCTCGAGCTGGACGATCAGGTCGTCGAGACGCTTCTTGGAGACCCTCGCCAGGTTCTTGTCGAGCAGCTCGGCCTTCTTGCGCTGGTCCTGGGTGCTGGCGGTCAGCGTCAGGTTCGTCCACGCGCGCACCGAACCGTCGATCTCGGCCAGCAGCAGGCCGATCGGCTTCTCCTCCAGCCGCAGGGAGTTCTCGTCGTAGCCTTCGACCGAGAAGCGCGCCTCATCGTCCTCCGGCTCCTCCGCGGTCGGGGCCGAGGCGCAGCCCGCGAGGAAGAGTCCCAGGCACGCGAGGAGGGGGGCGCGCACCCGGAGGGTGAGGCGTCGACAGCGGAGCGGGACGAGGTGGTTCATGGGCGAGACCGCGTGGACGCCGTGGGTCCGCCGGTATTCCCGCGTCGTTCGACCCGGGACCGGCTCGGAGGCAGGCTACAATCTTCGAGCGACCCGTTCGCCTGCGGCGGCTCGCGCCGGCCGGATCCGCGCGCCCGACCGATCTCCGCACATCGAGACCCACCCCGCCCCCTGAGCCTTCCGGAGCCCTCCGGACCCGCCCCGACCGACTGGGCCGCTTCGACGGCTCGCGATCCCCCGTTGAGCGTTCACATCCTGGACTCCATGGCCCACGAGGGCTTCGAGGAGCTCGTCGCCCTCCACGACCGCGAGTCGGGCCTGCGCGCCTTCCTCGGGCTGCACGACACGCGTCGGGGCCCGGCGTTCGGCGGCATCCGCCGCTGGGGCTACGTGGACGAGCGCCAGGCGCTGCGCGACTGCCTGCGCCTCTCGCGGGCCATGACGCACAAGTGCGCGCTGATGGGCCTCGAGGCCGGCGGCGCCAAGGTCGTCGTGCTCGACCACCCCGCGCTGGACGTCCGCAAGGGCTACGAGTACCTCGGGCGCGTGGTCGAGCGCCTGGGCGGACGCTTCTACACCGGACCCGACGTCGGAACGGGCCCCGAGGCGCTGGGCTGGGTCGCTTCGCAGACGAGCTATTGCACGCACCCCGGACCGACCGGGCCCGGGATGCTCGGCGAGGCCACGGCCCAGGGCGTGCTCGAGGGCATCGCCGCGGCGCTGCGCGCGCTGGACGGCGAGACCGACTGGGAGCGCCGCACGATCGTCGTGCAGGGGCTCGGGGACGTCGGCTCGCGCGTGGCGCGGGGCCTCGTCCAGCGCGGCGCGCGCGTCCTGGCCACCGACCTCGACGTCGATCGCGGACGCGCCCTCGCGGAGGAGGTCGGCTTCGAGCTGCTCGCGTCCTCCGCCGAGTTCGACCCGCCGTGCGACGTGTTCTCGCCCTGCGCCATGGGCGGCATCCTGCACGACCTGACCGTCCAGCGACTGCGCTGCCGAGCGATCGCGGGCGCCGCCAACAACCAGCTCGCACGCCTGGACCAGGCCGAGCGCCTGCGGGAACGCGGCATCCTGTACGTTCCCGATTTCGTCATCAACTCCGGGGCTTTGATTCGCGGCGCCACCTTCCATATGCAGGGGGAGCGCATTCCCGTCGAGTCGATCGGCCGCCGCATCGGGGACGTGACGGAGCAACTGCTGGGTCGCGCCTTGGCCGAGGGTCGGTCGACGGCCGAGGTCGCCATCGAGGAAGCCGAGCGACGCATCGCGGCGGGCCGACCGGGCGCGGGGGAACGCCCCGCCGGCGCGCGCCGATCCGCCCCGACTCCCTGAGACCTTCATGAGGAACGCCACTTTCCTGCTCGCCCCCTTGCTCGTCGCGCACGTCGCGTTCGGGGAGGGTGAGGCCGCCGCCCCCACGCCGCCCGGGACCCTGTGCATCGAGCGCGGGGCCGCGGGCCTCTCCGTCTGCATCCCGCGCGCCGAGCGGCTCGAGTTCGAGGTCACGCTGGGCCTCGGCATCGTCGGCAACCCGACCGTCGGGCGCATGACGCTCGAGACCGGCGTCGAGGCCCACCGCGCGAGCCCGTTGCTCGCACCGAGCTCGCCCGGCTCGGGAACCGCGGCCGCCGCGGCGACCGCGGCCGACGGCGAGGTCGTCTGGATCCGCTCGGTCGCCGACGGCGGGTACCTCCACTACGAAGAGCACCACGAGATGCTCTCGCGGCACCTGCCCGAGGCGTGGCCGGCGACGGTGACGCGCCTGCGGCAGACCGGGTCGCACTACCGGCGCCGCGAGCTCCTGCTGGGAACGCGCGACGGCCAGCCCTCGGCGGAGTATCGCTCGACCGGCCACTGCAAGGGCTGCAAGCGCCGCGAGCACTACGTCGAGTCGACGCTGCCGTGGGGCGACGAGCACCACTGCGAGAAGTGCCGCCGTCCCGAGCACATCGTCTGGAAGGACCCGGCCGTCTACGAGACGCCCGGGCACTTCGTGGACATGCTCACGTCGCTGTACCTGCCGCGCACGTTGCTCCGCGAAGGCGTGCCGCAGCTCGAATTCCTGCTCGTCGACCGCCGCGACATGTGGCTCGTCACGCTGCGCCGCGCGGAGCGCAAGGTCATCGAGGTTCCGGCCGGCTCCTTCGAGGCGATCAAGATCCGCTTCGACGTCCGCCCGCCGCCCAGCGCGGCGAACGCCGACGAGGAGTTCGAGGGCCTGTTCGGGGTCCACGGCCAGATGGACGTCTGGGTCGAGGCCCACACCGGAGTCCTGCTGCGCGTGCAGGGCGAAGTCCCCGTCGGCCCGTTCGACCTGACGGCCAGCATCTCGCTCGAGGGCTACTCCGGAACGCCCGCGGCGTTCGCTCCGCGCGCCGGGAAGTAGCGGCCCCGGCTCGCGACCGCCCTCGCCGGCCCGCCGCTCGGTCCCGCCGCGATCGGTGCTCCCTCGTCCCCGGGCTACTCGGGGGCCGCGTTCAGGCGGCCGAGCTCCCTGCGGATCTCCGGCAGGTGTTCCGCGTCGGGGACGATCGACTCGAATGCGAGGCCGCGCTCGAAGTGCTCGCGGGCGAGCGCCTCGTCGCCCAGCAGGAGCTGCGCGCGGCCCATCCAGCAGTGACCGCGCACCTTCATCGGGTCGAAGTTCTCGAGGGGGTCCATGATGTCGAGCGCGCGCTGCAGCTCCTCCACGGCCCGGGAGGCGTTGCCGAGCTCCAGCAGGCATTCGCCGAGGCCCAGGTGGCCGCTGGCCGTGTAGATGTCGCCCTCTCCGTAGCTCGAGCGGTAGAGCGGCAGCGTCTCCTCGTAGAGCGCGACGGCCTCGTCGTAGCGCCCGAGCTCGCGCAGGATCACGCCGATGCTCGCGCGCACCTGGAGCGTGCGCGGGTGGGCCGGGGTCAGCATGCGGTCGAACTCCGCCGCGGCCTGGAGGTACTCCTCGAGGGCGGTCTCCATCAGCTCGCGGGAGCCCGTGGCGCGCGCGCGGTGCAGCTTGAGCGCAGCGAGGTTGGCCTGGGTGGTGAGGGTCGAGTGGTCGAGCTCGTCGGCGAACAGAGCCCGCGACATCGCGAGGGCCTCCTCGAACAGCGCTTCGCTCTCCTCGAAGCGGCCCTGGTGCGTGCGCAGCGTCGCGAGATTCGACAGCGTCGTCGCGAACCCCGGGTCGGGTCCGCCGACGTCGCGACGGAACACCTCGAGGGACTCGGTGAGCGGGCCGTCGGCCGGTCCGTAGTCCTGGAGCTGCAGGTAGCAGGAGCCGAGTGCACCGAGCATGACCGCCAGGTGCTTCGGCGTGGCGCGCGGGTTCTCGCGGACCCGCGCGAGCGCCTCCCGGCGGTAGGGCAGCGCCTCCTCCGGCCGGTCGCGGATCAGCAGCGCGTCGCCGAGCGCGCGCAGCGTGCCCACCAGGCGCGGGTCGTCCTCCTCGAACGCCTCGCGTCCGATCTCGAGCGACTCGCGCAGGCGCTCCTCGGCCAGGTCGTTCTCGCCCTTCCACATCAGCACGTCGCCGAGGTTGCAGAGCGCCGAGGCCAGCTGCGCGCGCGCGTGCCGGTCGTCGTGCTCGCGCCAGAGCTCGATGGACTCCAGTAGCAGCGGCAGCGCGCGGTCGTACTCGTAGAGCTCGAGGTAGACCATGCCGACGGTCTGCAGGATGCGCGCGCGCGAGCGCGGTCGCTCCCACAGCGCGTCGCCGATGCGCTCCGCGCCCGCGTCCAGGACGTCGCGCGCCGTGGGGGTCTCGCCGCGCGTGGCCGACGGCGCGGCGGACTGGAACAGCTGGACGACGAACTGCAGCACGTCCTCGGTCTCGTTCAGGCGCTCGGTGGCCTGATCGCGCGCCCGCCCGGCTTCCTCGCGCGCGCGTCGCTCCTGCTCGAGCGCATCGCTCTTCTGCCGGCGCGCCTCCGACTCGCGCTGCAGGGCCGTGTTGGCCGAGCGCAGCGCGTCCTGCTCGCGGCGCAGGGCCTCGTCGGCCTGCAGGCGCGCCCGCCGCTCGCCCTCGAGCGCCGTGTTCGAGGCCGTGAGCGCCGCCTGTTCGCTCTCCAGGGCCCGCCGCAGGTCGCCCGCGTAGGCGCTCTTCTGGACCAGGAGCCCCGTGGGCAGGCCGACCAGCAGGAGCAGCGCGAGTCCGATCGCGACGGCCGCCGCGACGTTGCGCTGACTCCAGCGCAGGGCGCGCACGAGGAATCCGGGGGGCTGAGCCTCGATCGGATTGCGCGCGAGCACGTTGGCGAGGTCGCGCGCGAAGTCGGCGGCCGTGGCGTAGCGGTCCTGCGGGCGCAGCGCCATCGCGGTGCGGCAGACGGTCTCGGCGTCCTCGGGGACGCGGCGGTTGCGCGCGCGGATCGAGTCGGCCGCTCCCGACTGGATGCGCGACTGGACCTGCAGCGAGTTGCGGCCGCCGAAGGGCAGGTGCAGCGTCAAGAGCTCGTACAGCGCCACGCCCAGGGAGTAGACGTCGGTGCGCGCGTCGAGCTCGGTCTTGCCCTGGACCTGCTCGGGCGACATGTACGCCAGCGTTCCGAGCAGCGCGCCGGTGCGCGTCACGCGCTGGCCCTGCGAGTCGGAGCTGGCGGAGCTCGTCAGACCGAAGTCGAACAGCACCGCGCGGCCGTCCGCGCGCAGCGCGATGTTCGAGGGCTTCACGTCACGGTGCAGGATCTCGCGGCGGTGCGCGTGGTCGAGCGCCTCGGCGACCTGGTGCGCGACGGACAGGCAGGCCTCCACGTAGCTCCCGCGGAACAGCTCGTGCGGGCTCTCCGGCAGCTCGCCGTCGCCGACGACCGCGCGCAAGAGGTCCATCCCCGTCAGGCTCTCGGGCGCGCGGTTCGAGAGGTCCGCGAGGATGTCCGCCAGCGTCGGTCCGCCCAGGAGCTCCATCGCGAAGAACGGCAGCCCGGCCTCCTCGCCGACGGTGTGGATCGAGATGATGCCGGAGTGCTGCAGCTGCGCGATGGCCTCGACCTCGCGGCGGAAGCGCTCGCGCGATCCGCGGAAGTAGAGGTGCTCGGTCCGGATCAGCTTCAGGGCGACGATGCGGTCGAGCGACGTCTGCCGCGCGCGGAACACGACGCCCATCCCGCCGCGACC
>CAYGPA010000160.1:0-4649 GCA_964351535.1 uncultured Planctomycetaceae bacterium | reverse complement strand
GCGTACCGGCATCGGGACCACGGTCGCCGTGGCTCCGCTCTCGCCCAGGGTGAACTCGGTGCCGGCGGCCTGGTGCTTGCGCTTCACGTAGCCGAGGCAGAGCCCGCCGTCGAGCACGAAGGAGTACGCCCACGAGGTGACGACGCCGAGGTCGCGGGCCTCGCCGTCCTCGGTCTTCACGAGGCGCGTCCCGCCGGGGACGGGGTCGTCGTGCTCCACGCGCAGTGCGACGAGGCACTTGTTCAGTCCGCCGTACGTGTCGATCTTGGCCACGACCTCCTGTCCGACGTAGCAGCCCTTCTCGAGGTGGAAGGCATCCTCGAGCCGCGCCTCCTGCGGGTAGATCGAGTCGTCGACGTCGGCGACCGGGTCCGCCGCGCAGGCCTCGACGCGCAGGATGTCGTGCACGACCTGCCCGCCGGGAACCGCGCCGGCGGCGACGAGGGCGCGCCAGAGCTCCTCCGCGAGCCGGGGTCCGCCGTCGACGCGCCAGCCCGGCGAGCCCGCGACGGGCAGGCCGACCACGTCGACCGGTCGGTCCTCGAAGCGCGCCGGGATCGTGACGTGCGGGTCGGCGGGCTCGAAGCCCGTCAGCACCTTCTCGAGCGCGGCGGCCGCGCCCGGTCCGACGAGGGCCAGCGGGGCGGAGTCCTCGGAAGCGTCCACGAGCTCGACGTCCTCGCTGAAGTGGTACATCTCGAGCGCCTGGGCGAGCGCCGGCGCGTGTCCGGGCGGCGTCGACAGCCGGATCTCCTCGTCCGCGACCGACAGGTCGAAGGTGAAGAGCACCTTGCCCTTGGGCGAGAGCAGCAGGTTGCGGTTGCCCGCGCGCGGCGCCAGCGTGCGCACCTCGTTGGCGAGCAGGCGGTGCAGGAACTCGGCGCGCTCGCCGCCGCGCGCGACGACGCGGCCGCGGTCGGTCTGGTCGAAGAGCAGCACTCCCTCGGTCCCGGCGCGGTACTCGTCCGGAACCGAACCGTACGTGAGCAGGAGGGGCGGCTCGCCGTCGGAGAAGCGCGCGTCCGCGGCCTGGTGCAGGGGGGTCAGGATGGATCGGTTCACGGCGGGGTCGGCGGTGGGGGACAGGCGGTGCGGGGAGAACTCGACATGGGACTCCCCCTGGGCCCGCGCGGCAAGGAACTCCAGGCCGCGGCGGGTTCCCCGCGCCGGATCGACCCGCGTCGAACTTCATCGCCGCGCATCGGGCCCATGCGCACCGCGTATGGGGCCGGGCCCCGCCGGAGGCCCGGCCCCTCGGCTTGACTCCCGGCCGTGCGGCGTCACACTGCTGTGCTCCGGGGGGCCGGACACTCCCTCTCCAGCCCCTCGCAGACCCGATCCCCACACGCCCCGTCCTCCGGCGCGGGCATCGTCCCGACCCCACCGCGTGCCACGCTTATGGTTCCGCTGTACACCCGTGGTGAAGGGGAGCCGTCCGGGCTCCGCTCCGCCGCACTCCCGGCCGCCACCCTCCTGCTGCTCTTCGCCGCCTGCAAGATGGAGGCGAAGACGCCCAGTCTCCAGTACTCCCTGAGCACCGCCACCGGCGGCGCCGCGGAGACGGACGAGGATGGCGATCCGCTGCTCCCGCTCAAGGTCCAGGCCCACATCCAGGGCGCCCTCGAGATGCTCTGCGGGACGCCCCACGAGCCTCAGTTCATGGTGACCGAGGACTGGTACGACGACGGGTACAACCCGAACTACCCGCAGTACCCCGCCGACGACATGGGGTCGGGCGAGCTGTCGGACGAGGAGCTGGACGCGATCACGGCCTCCAACGAGCTCCGCTTCCGCAAGCAGCTCGAGGCGGCGCGCGCGGGCGAGTACGAGAGCGTGCGCATCCCGGCGCACATGATCGACCTCCAGGCCTACTACACGGAGATCCACACCGACTGGCTGGCCGAGAAGGCCGCCGTCGAGGCCGGCGAGGGCGACGCCGAGGAGCTCGAGTACCTCGAGGGCGAGCTCGCCGAGGGCGCCTTCCTCGGCTGGTATCCGACGCTGCGCGAGTCGGCCGAGATGTACCGGACGCAGTGCATGCACTGCCACGGCACCGAGGGCGGCGGCGACGGCACCACGGCGGAGTTCCTGAACCCGCGGCCGCGCGACTACCGCCACGGCACCTTCAAGTTCACGGGCATGAACGCGAAGGCGCGCCCGCGCCGCGAGGACCTCTACCGCATCCTCGAGCAGGGCGTGACCGGCACCGCGATGCCGAGCTTCCGTCGCTTCTCGCGCGCCGAGATCTGGGGTCTGGTGGACTACGTCCGGCTGCTCTCGGTCCGCGGCGAGGTCGAGCGCGACCTGACCCTGACGTACAAGAACGACTTCGAGGGCGACGGCGTCCTCCCGATCTCCTCGGTCCTCGCGTCCTACGAGGACGTCTGGGAGAAGTGGCAGACCGCCCCGGAGAACTACCTCGCGTACGACGGCGAGATCCCCGAGGCGACTCCCGAGCTGATCGCGCGCGGCCGCGAGATCTACTTCGACGCGCAGAGCGGCAACTGCCAGAGCTGCCACGGCGACTACGGCCTGGGCGACGGTCCGGCGGCCTACGAGCTGAACGAGGACGGCAGCTTCAAGCTGGACGAGGACGGCCAGCGCATCTCGGCCTACGCCGACGACTGGGGCCACCCGATCATCCCGCGGAACATCACGCAGGGCCTGATCCGCGGCGGCAAGCGCCCGATCGACATCTACCGCCGGATCTACGCCGGCATCAACGGCACGCCGATGCCCGGCATCGGCGAGTCGAAAGACGCCAGCGGCGCACCGCTCCTCTCCGACGAGGACATGTGGGCGCTGGTCCACTTCACCCGCTCCCTGACCGAGCGCCCCGAGCCGCTGCACCACGACGACGCCGGTCACGGCGACGAGCACGCCGCCGGCGACCACGGCGCCGACGGCGACCACGACGAGGAGGGTCACTAGAAATGCGCCTGCTCTACGCCCTCCTGCTGCTCCTCGTGCCCATCCTGGGCGTCTACACGTTCGTGACCGCCGACCAGCACGGCTGGTGGTTCCCCGACAACGTGTCGACGTTCGGGCCGAGCATCGACCGCCTGTTCGTGCTGATCGAGGTGATGGTCGCCGTCACGTTCGTCGGCACGGAGGTGCTGCTCGCGTGGTTCATGTGGAAGTACTCCAAGCGCCGCGACGACAAGGGCATCTTCTCGCACGGCAACCACAAGCTGGAGATGGTCTGGACGGCCATTCCGGCCGTGCTGCTGCTGGTCATCGCCTTCGCCCAGATGGGCACGTGGGCGGAGATCAAGTTCCAGAAGAAGTTCCCCAAGGGTGAGTTCTCGATCGACGAGCCGATCGCCGAGGTCGTCGCGAGCCAGTTCGACTGGCGCGTGATCTACCCCGGCAAGGACGGCGTGATCGGGACCATGGACGACCTCGAGAACCCCTTCGAGTTCGTCGTGCCGGTGGACGAGGACGTCGTCTTCCACCTGAAGTCGCGCGACGTGATCCACGCCTTCTTCGTGCCGGAGTTCCGGCTGAAGCAGGACGCGCTGCCCGGGCACACGATTCCCATGTGGTTCAACGCCACCCGGGAAGACACCTACGACCTCATCTGCGCCGAGCTGTGCGGGTGGGGCCACTACAAGATGGCAGGCCGCGTGCGCGTCGTTTCCCGCGCCGAATACGACCAGTTCCTCGTCGATCTCGAGGAGCAGTGGTTCTCCAACGGAATGGAGGAAGTCCAATGACGCCCCCGAACGGACACGCGGCCGCCCCGGCCGTCCATCTGGCACCCGGCGAGGGCGCGCCCGGAACCGTCCGCGCGCTCCACGAGGAGCACCACGAACTCGGGTTCCTCCGGAAGTACGTCTTCTCGGTCGACCACAAGGTGATCGGGATCCAGTTCCTGTTCTCCGGCCTGATCTTCATGGTCCTCGGCGGCCTGATGGCGATGGCCATCCGCTGGCAGCTCGCGTGGCCTTGGACGGAGATGCCGGTCGTCGGCAAGCTGCTCTTCCCGCACACCGGCAAGGTGATCTCGCCGGAGTTCTACACGGTGCTCTTCACCATGCACGGCACGGTGATGATCTTCTTCGTGATCATCCCGCTGCTGACGGGCGCCTTCGGGAACTACTTGATCCCGACCATGATCGGGGCACCCGACATGGCCTTCCCCAAGCTGAACATGTTCAGCTACTGGGCCATGATCCCGGCCTTCGCCTGCGGGCTCGCCGGGTTCTTCATCGAGGGCGGCGCCGCCGCGGCCGGATGGACGGCCTACCCGCCGCTCTCCACGATCGAGAGCGCGGCCCCCGGCAGCCTGAGCGGACAGACGTTCTGGCTCCTGGCGCTGACCTTCGTCGGCCTCTCCTCGATGATGGGCGCGGTCAACTACGTGACGACGGTCGCCAAGATGCGCGCGCCGGGTCTCACGATGATGCGGCTGCCGCTGACCATCTGGGCGCTCTTCATCGCGGCCCTGCTGCAGCTCTTCGCGCTGCCGGTGCTGACCTCGGCCAGCATCATGCAGATCCTCGACCGCGTCGCGGACACCGGGTTCTTCACGCCGACGAACCTGCTGGTGAACAACACCACCCCCGACGCGGCCGGCGCGGCCGCGGGGGGCCAGCCGCTGCTGTGGCAGCACCTCTTCTGGTTCTACAGCCACCCGGCGGTCTACA
>CAYGPA010000159.1:0-10389 GCA_964351535.1 uncultured Planctomycetaceae bacterium | reverse complement strand
GCGTCGCCCATCTGCGTGATCCAGAAGGTCCCGAGGCCCAGGGCGTGCGCGGCCAGGCTCATGTTCTGGATCAGCGCGCTGGCGGACTGGACGTTGGCGAAGCCCTCCTCGGAGAAGTCGCGTCCGTACGAGACGACGACGTTCACGGGCGCGTTGCCCATCTGCAGCGAGAGCCTGGCGAGCTGCGCGTTCACCTGCGCGTCGTCGACCGCCACCAGGTCCCACATCTGGTAGTTGCACGAGCTCGGCGCCCAGATCCCCGCGTGCAGCACCTGCTCGACGAGCTCGCGCGGCACGGGCTCGTCGGAGAAGCGCCGGATCGAGCGCCGGCCGTAGAGCGTCTCCCAGAAGTCGACCGGGGGCGTGGAGCCCGGAGGTCGTCCCTCGTCCATCTCGTCGGCGCCGCCGCCGAGCGGAGATCCCTCGGGCTCGAGCGGAATGTCGGAGGCCGGCGCGCCGTCCGCGCGAGCCGCGTCGGTCGCGGAGCCCGGGTCCCCGGGAGAGTCGCCCTCGGCGGCGGGGTCGTGGGCGGGGGAGTGCGGGATCTCGGGCGACATGGCGGGCACCGGGGCTCCACGAGAGTTTGCCTCCTGGAGGCGCGCGGGGCGACGAGCGCGTCGATGGAGTACGCTGATCGGCGTGGATCGGCCCGGTCGAAGGACCCCGTTCGCGCGCGCGTCGCGCCGCGCGCTCGCCTGGAGCGCGCCGCCGGCGCTGGCGCTCGTCGCCGCGACCGGGTGCAGCTGCGAGCCCGCCGTGGAATCGGAGCCCGCGGCACCTTATGAGGTGGTCATCGCGCGCTCCCCCGCCGACGGGACGCTGGCGCGAGGAGACGAGCGAGAGCACATGTTGGAGAACCAGCTGATCCCGCGCGGCATCGACGATCCCCGCGTGCTCGCCGCCCTGGCCGCCGTGCCCCGCCACCTGTTCGTGCCCGAGAAGCAGCGGCGCGCGGCCTACGACGACAGCCCCCTCGCAATCGGCTACGGGCAGACGATCTCGCAGCCCTTCGTCGTGGCCTTCATGACCCAGGCGATCGCGCTGGGCGGCGACGAGCGCGTGCTCGAGATCGGCACCGGCAGCGGCTACCAGGCCGCCGTGCTCGGCGAGCTCGCGGCCGAGGTCTGGACGATCGAGATCGTCCCGGAGCTGGCCCAGCGCTCGCGCGCCCTGCTCGCGGAGCTCGGCTACGACAACGTTCACGTCCGCGAGGGCGACGGCTACCGGGGCTGGCCCGAACACGCTCCGTTCGACGCGATCGTCGTCACCGCCGCGCCGGAGCACGTTCCCGCGCCGCTGCTCGACCAGCTCGCGCCCGGCGGGCGCATGGTGCTGCCGGTCGGCGGCGAGCGCCAGGAGCTCCTGCTGATCGAGAAGGACGCGGCCGGCGCGCTGACCGAGCGCGAGGTCCTTCCCGTGCGCTTCGTGCCGATGGTGGGCGAGGCCCGCGAGGCGCGGTAGGAGCCTGGCCGAGCGCGCAGGCGCGTCCCGCGCGTGAGGCTCGCCGGCGTCACTCGCCGCGCGCGAGCGGCGCTCCGTCGACGTCGAGCTCCACGACCGCGCCGAGCCCGAGCTCCGCGAGGCCGGTGCGGATCTCCGCCGCGTCGCCGACGGCCAGCACGACCACGCGGTCCGCGTGCAGGTACTCCTGCGCGAGCTCGCGCAGGCGGTCGGTCGTGAGGTCGCGCAGCTCGGCCGCGTTGCGCTCGGGGTAGTCGTCGGGGAAGCCGTAGTGTCCGACGGTGTCCACCAGGGAAGCCAGGGCGCTCATCGACTCGTAGCGTCGAGCGTTGGTCTGCAGCAGGGACTGGCGTGCGAAGTCGAGCTCCTCCGCCG
This sequence comes from uncultured Planctomycetaceae bacterium, assembly GCA_964351535.1. Classification (GTDB taxonomy): domain Bacteria; phylum Planctomycetota; class UBA1135; order UBA1135; genus JAUIDW01. Next base: position 8,553 of record CAYGPA010000159.1, on the reverse strand, counting down.
TGGGGCCGGCGCCGATTCCGCGCAGCTCGCCGAGCAGCTCCCGGACGGCGTCGGCCGTCACGTTCGTGTGGACGCCGCTGCTCGCGAGGAACGGACCCGGCAGGCGCGTCCCGGAGAGGGACGTGCGCGCGCCGTAGGTGTAGCCCTTGTCCTCGCGCAGATTCATGTTCACCCGGCTGGAGAACGAGCCGCCCAGCACGTAGTTCAACACGTTCAGCGCGTAGAAGTCGGCGTGCGTGCGCGGAGGACCCATGTGGCCGATGCGCAGCTCGGTCTGCGCCGCGCCGGGGCGGTCGACGAGGTAGACCGTGACGCCCTCGTGGGCCGGCGGCGGCGGCGGCTCCGCGATCGCGAGCGGCTCCGAGGGAGCCGTCCAGCGGGCGGCGACGTCGGCGAACAGGCGCTGTACGTCCTCGGCATCGTGGTTGCCCACGACGACGAGGCGCGCGCGCCGCGGGTCCGCCACGCGGGCGTACCAGCTGCGAACGTCGTCGACCGAGAGCGCCTCGATCGTCTCCTTCGTCCCGGTGCCCGGCTGGCCCAGGATCGAGTCCGCGCCGAACATCAGGCGGCGGAAGACCGTCTGGGCCACGCCGCGCGAGTCGTCGCCGCGCGTGTCGATCGACGTCAGGCGCTGACGGCGCAGGCGCTCGAAGTCCGCGGCGTCGAAGCGGGGCGTCAACAGGAGCTCGGCCAGCAGCGCGACGGCGGGCTCGAGCGTCTTGTCGAGCGTGTTCAGCGAGAAGGTCAGCTCCGCGTCGTCGCTCGAGACGCTGATCGTCGCGCCGAGGTCGTCGAGCGCCTCGGTCCACTCGGTCGTCGACAGCCGCTGCGTGCCCTCGCCGAGCAGGCGGGCGGTCAGCGACGACAGGCCGGCGGTGTCGAGCGTCTCCGCCAGGCGTCCTCCGGGGATCGAGAGCTGGAGCCGCGTCATCGGGATCTCGTCGAACACCGTGCCCAGGACGGAGACGCCGTTCGCGAGCTGCCCGTGCCAGATCGCGGGCGTGTGGAACTCGGGCGCGGGGCCGGCGGCGGGACGCTGCGTGCGGTCGACGGCCTGCTCCGCGGCGAGCTGCGCGTTCGTGCGCCCGCTCGCGGCCATGTCGAGGCGACCCTCCGGAACGACGGAGAGGACGACGGACGGCGCGCCGACGAGGTACTTGCGCAAGGCGGCGTGGACCTCGCCCGGCGTGACGGCGAGCACGCGGTCCAGCCACTCCACGGCGGCCGCGGGCCGGCCCTCGAACGTGTTGGCCTCGGCCAGGGCCCGCGTGCGGCCGGAGACGGTCTCGAAAGCCTGCACGTAGCGCGCCTCGAAGCGCGTCTTCATGCGCTCGAGCTGGCCCGGGTCGATGCCGCGCTCGGCGAGACCCAGGAGCAGCGTCCGCAGCCGGTTCTCCAGCGTGTCGAGCGTCACGCCCGGCGCGGCGGTCAGCGTCACGCGGAACTCTCCGGCCAGCTCGGTCGCCGCGTTCGAGGCACCGACCTCGCGCGCGAGCTCCTCCTCGACGGTCAGCGCCCGGTCCAGCACGGCCGACTTGTTGGCCGACAGCACCGACGCGAGCAGGGTCAGCGCCGCGTCCTCCGGCGTGTAGTGCGGCACCGTCGGCCACGAGACCACGAGCTGCGGCAGCTTGACGCGGTCCTCGAGCACGACGCGGCGGTCGGAGTCGAGCGCGGCGGGGCGCGGCTCGGGACGGGCGACCTCCGGACCGTGGGGGATCGAGCCGAAATACTTCTCGACCCACGCGCGCACCTGCGCGACGTCGACGTCGCCGCCGATGGCGAGCGTCGCGTTGTTCGGACCGTACCAGCGCCGGAAGAACGCGTGCACGTCGTCCAGCGTCGCGGCCGACAGGTCGGCCATCGAGCCGATCGTGGGCCACGAGTACGGGTGGTCTTCCGGGTACAGGGCGGCGAGGATCGTCTCGTGCCCGCGGCGGTACGGCCGGTTCTCGTAGTTCTGGCGCCGCTCGTTCTTCACGACGTCGACCTGGTTCGCGAACGACTCCTGCGTCAGCGCGGGCAGCAGGAACCCCATGCGGTCGGCCTCGAGCCAGAGCGCCAGCTCGAGCTGGTTCGCGGGCAGCACCTCGTAGTACAGCGTGCGGTCGAAGTTCGTCGTGCCGTTCAGCGTGCCGCCGGCCTCGGAGACGAGCTTGAAGTGACCGTCGTCGTCCACGTGCTGCGATCCCTGGAACAGCATGTGCTCGAAGAGGTGCGCGAAGCCGGAGCGTCCGCGTCGCTCGCGGCCGCTGCCGACGTGGTACACGACGTAGACCGCGACGACGGGGTCGGAGTGGTCTTCGTGGACGACGACCTCGAGGCCGTTGTCGAGCGTGAACTTCTCGAACGGGAGTTCCATGCGCTGGGTCGAGGTCATGAGGAGGAAGGGGAGAGCGAGGAGCTGGAGCATGGACGAGAGGATAGCCTCCACCCCGTCGGACGCCGCGTGTCCTACCGCCCGACGCCGCGCGCCTTACGGGGAACGAACGGGCGCCGGGAGCGGCGCCGGCGCTACAATCCGCCGCCCATGGCGCGCATCCTCTCTTTCGTCCTCTTCGTGGTCGGAGCCGGAGCCCTGTTCGGCGCCGCCTGGTGGCTGACGCACCGGGCGCCGGCCGCCGCCGAGGAGGAGTCGGCCCGGGGCTTCTCGCTGTCGGTGACCCTGGCCGAGGTGCGTCGCGACGACGTCGAGCCGCGCGTGACCGTGACGGCGGCGGTGCGCGCGCAGCGACAGTCGGAGCTCGCGTTCCTCGTCTCGGGAAAGCTCTCCCGACTGGGGGTCGAGGCGGGTGACCGCGTGGCCGCGGGGCAGGAGCTCGCGGTCCTCGAGGACACCGATCAGCGCGTCGCCCTGCGCCTGGCTCAGGCGGGCGAGCAGCGCGCGCAGCGCCGGCTCGAGCTGCTGCTGGCCGGGACGCGCCCCGAGAGCGTGCGCCGGCTGGAGGCCGACGTGGCGGTGGCCGAGGCCGACGTGGCACACGCGCGCAAGGAGGTCGAGCGCGGCGAGCAGCTCGCCGTCGACCGCTTCCTGTCCGCCAGCGAGCTGGGTCTGCTCGTCGCGTCCCGCGACGCCGCCGAGGGCCGGCTGCGGGCCGCGCAGGAGGCGCTCGCCGAGGCGCGCGCGGGCACGCGCGAGGAGGACCTCGCGGTGCAGCGCGCCGAGCTGGACCTCGAGCGCGCGCGGGTCGAGAGCGCGCAGGCGGAGCTCGAGAAGACCGTGCTGGTCGCGCCGTTCGACGGCCACGTCGTGGCGCGCCGCGCGGACGTCGGCGAGACCCTGGCGGCCGGCGCACCCGTCTTCGAGCTGGTGGACCTCGACCGCCTCGAGGTCGTGCTGGACATCCCCGCGCACGTGGCCCCGCGGCTGCCGAACGGCGCGCGCGTCGTGGTCGACCCCGGAGCCGGCGCGCCGCCCGTCGAGACCCGCCTGACGACCCTGATCGTCGCCGCGGAGGAGGAGAGCCGCAACTTCCGCGGGCTCGTGCGCCTCGCCGGCGAGCAGGCCGCGAGCGCAGGCCTGCGCCCCGGGACCTTCGCGCGCGCCACGGCCTACCTCGAGCCGCTGCGCGGCGTGCTCGTGGTGCCGCCGGACGCCCTGCGAACCGTTCGCGACGGCACGGTCGTCGTGCGCGCCGCGCCGTCTCCGGACGGCGAGGGCGCGGGCCTGAGCGCCCAGTGGGTCCCCGTGCGCCTGCTCGGCGTCGACCCCGACGGCGCCGCGATCGAAGCGCTCGACGGGCAGCTCGCCGCGGGCGAGCGCGTCGTCGTGACGGGCGTCGACCTCGCGTTCCCGGGCGCGCCGCTGTCGCCACGCGGCGAGGTGGAGTCGCCGGCGGCCGTCGCTTCGTCCGCGCCGGAGGCGGTCGAGTGAACCCGATCTCCGCCGCCGTCGCGCGGCCGTACACCGTCGCCGTGGCGGTGATCCTCACGCTGCTCTTCGGCGTGCTCGCGCTGCGCAACATCCCCGTGCAGCTGAAGCCCACCGTCGACACGCCGCGCATCACGGTCTCGACCAGCTTCCGCGGCGCGAGCGCGATCGAGGTCGAGGAGCAGATCACGCGCGAGCTCGAGGACGTGCTGCAGGGCGCCGAGGGCCTGGTCGAGATCGTCAGCGACTCGTCGCAGGGGCGCAGCAGCATCACGCTCGAGTACGACTACGGCACCAACACCGACGCGGCCGTGGTCGACGTCATCAACCGCCTCAGCCGCGTGCCGTCGCTGCCCGACGAGGCCGACGAGCCCGAGGTCGAGATCGTCGACGGCGTCGGCCCGAACGCGATCATGTGGCTCACGATCCGCTCGGGCTACGACGCCAACCGCGTGCGCCGCATCGTCGAGGAGGAGATCGAGGCGCGCCTCGAGCGCATCTCGGGAGTCGCCTCGCTCTTCATCGCCGGTGGGTCCGAGCGCGAGGTGCGCGTCGAGATCGATCCCGAGCGCATGGTCGGGCTGGGCGTCACGTTCGACGAGCTGCGCGCGGCGCTTTCGCGCGGCAACGTCAACCTGCGCGGCGGGACGCTCGAGACGGCGGGGCGCCAGCTCGCCGTGCGGACCCTGGGGCGCGCCGAGCGCGCCGCCGACCTCGAGGAGCGCATCGTGCGCGAGACGCCCTCCGGCAACGTGCGCCTCGGAGACGTCGCCAGGGTGATCGACGGCTACCGCGAGGCCGAGGGCTTCGTGAACATCATGGGCGTCCCCGGCGTGGCCATCGGCGTGCAGCGCAAGCAGGGTGCCAACGTGGTCGCGATCATCCGCGAGGTGACCGACGCGCTCGTGGACCTGAACGACGAGTTCGCGAACCGCGGCCTCGACGTGCGGCTCGAAGTGACCTTCCGCGAGACGACCTACATCGACGCCGCGCTCGGCTTCGTGACCGACAACCTGATCTTCGGGGCCGGGCTGGCCGTGATCGTGCTGCTCGTGTTCCTGCGCAGTCCGCGCAGCGTGCTGATCGTGGCCGCGTCGCTGCCCGTGTCGCTGATCGCGGTCTTCATCGTCATGCAGGCCGCGGGGCGCACGCTGAACGTCATCAGCCTCGCGGGGATCGCCTTCGCGAGCGGCATGGTCGTCGACAACGCGATCGTCGTGCTCGAGAACGTCTACCGCCACCTCGAGATGGGCAAGACGCCGCGCCGGGCCGCGGTCGACGGCGGGCGCGAGGTGTGGGGCGGCGTGCTGGCCTCCACGCTGACCACGATCGCGGTCTTCGTGCCGATCATCCTCGAGCAGGACGAGGCCAGCCAGCTCTTCCGCGACATCGCGCTGTCGATCTCGGCCGCCGTGGCGTTCTCGCTGGTCGTGGCGCTGACGGTCGTGCCGGTGCTCAGCGCGCTGCTGCTGCGCGAGCGCTCCGCTCCCGCGGACGGCTCGCAGCCCGGCGTGGGAAGGGTGGGGATCTACGGCCGCCTGATCCAGCGCCTCGCGGCGCGCTGGCCGGGTTCCATGTTCGCCAAGCTCGGCTTCGTGCTGCTCGTCGCCGCGGCCTCGCTCGCGGTGACGGGCTTGACGCCGCCGGCGGAGTACCTGCCGACCGGCAACCGCAACATGATCCTGTTCCTGGCGACGCCGATCGCCGGGACGCGCATGGAGGCGGTCGCGGAGAACATCCGGCCGCTCGAGGAGTTCGTGCTGGCCCAGGAGGAGACCGAGCGGATCTTCGCGGTCAACACGCCCTTCTTCCAGGGCGGCGGCGTCGTGCTGAAGCCGGAGTTCTCGGACGCGCAGAGCCTGGCGAGCTACTACGGGCGCATGTTCGGGCCCGCCGGTTCGCTGGCCGGCTTCCAGTTCGTGCTGCCGATCCGCTCGAGCATCTTCGAGGACCCGGGCAAGCAGTTCGAGGTCGAGCTCTCCGGCCCCGACCTCGAGGTGCTCGAGGTCGCCGCCGAGGAGCTGCGCGGCAAGCTGATGGCCGTGCCCGGCGTGGGCTTCGCGCGCAGCTCGCTCGTGACGGGCAAGCCCGAGCTGCGCGTGCAGGTCGACGAGGCGCGCGCGCGCGAGCTCGGCCTCTCCGTCGCGTCCATCGGCGAGATCGTCGAGACCGTCGTGGCCGGTCGACGCACGACGGCGCTGGTCGACGGAGGGCGCGAGGTCGAGATCAACGTCGTCGGGCCGCAGGACCTCGTCAGCTCGCCCGAGGAGCTCGAGGCGCTGCGCTTCGTCGTCCCCGGACGCGTCAACGGCTCCGAGGGTGCGCGCGCCGGCGGCGATCGCATCGTCTCCCTGGGCGCGGTCGCGCGCGTCGAGCGCGCCATCGGGCCGCAGTCGGTGCGGCGCCTCGAGCGCGAGCGCAACGTGCTCCTCACCGTCAACATCGCGGACGAGGCGCCGCTCGAGGCCGTCGTCGAGGCCGTCGAGACGGACGTCTTCCCCGCGACGCTCGCGGCCCTGGGGCCGGCCTACTCCGTGCGCGTCGGCGGCTCCGCCGACAAGCTGCGCACGACGCTCGAGTCGCTGTCGGGCGGCTTCGGCCTCTCCGTGCTGATCATCTACCTGCTGCTCGTCGCGCTGTTCAGGAGCTGGGGGACGCCCTTCGTCATCCTGACGACGGTCCCGCTGGCCCTGGCGGGCGGCGTGATCGGGATCCGCGTGGCGCACGAGTTCGCGCCGCTGTCGGCGAGCTTCGACGTGATCTCGATGCTCGGATTCGTGATCCTGGCGGGCCTCGTGGTGAACAACGCCATCCTGATCGTCCACCAGACGAACAACTTCCGCGCCGAGGGGCTCGGGCCGCGCGAGGCCCTGGCCGAGTCCGCGCGCTCGCGCCTGCGCCCGATCCTGATGAGCGTCATCACGACCGTGTCGGCGATGATGCCGCTGGCGCTCGGCGGGGGCGCGGGCGCCGAGCTCTACCAGGGCCTCGGAGCCGTGATCGTCGGCGGGCTCCTGGTCTCGACGGTGTTCACGCTGATCCTGGTGCCGGTGCTCTACAGCCTCGGCTTCGACGTCGTCGAGGCCCTCGGCAGCCTGTCGAGCCGCGGTGCCGCGCGCCGCACCGACCTCCCCGCGACCGGATGACCCCGCCCCCGACCGGATGACCACACCCACCGTCTCGAAGTCCCCCTCGTACTCCACCGGGTCTCCGGCCCTCCGCGCAGTCTTCCTGCGCCGCGTTCGTCTCGCCGCGCTCTCCACGTGCGTGTTGTCGGCTGCGGCTGTCGCGCAGGTCCCCACGCCGGCGGAGCACCTCGGCCGGCCGGTGGGCGCCGACTTCGAGCTCGCGGACTGGAGCGAGGTCGGCGGCTACTTCCGACGCCTCGCGGAGCAGAGCCCGCGCGTGACGACGGAGGTGGTCGGTACCACGACCGAGGGCCGCGACTTCCTCTTGTCGGTGATCTCGAGCGAGGCGAACCTCGCGCGCCTGCCCGCGATCCGCGCCGCCTCCGCGCGCCTGGCCGATCCGCGCGGGGCGAGCGACGAGGAGCTCGCGCGCATCGTCGCGGAGGAGCCACTGGTGGCGTTCGTCTCGTGCGGCATGCATTCGACCGAGACGGCCGCGCCGCAGTTCTCGATGGAGTTCGCGCACGCCCTGGCAACGTCCGACGAGGAGCCGTGGCGCACCGCGCGCGAGGAGCTCGTGCTCCTGATCGCGCCGTGCCTCAACCCCGATGGGCTCGACCGCGTCGTCGCGTGGTACCGCGAGACCGTCGGTACCGAATTCGAGTCCACCGGGCTGCTCGAGCTCTACCAGCGCTACGCCGGGCACGACAACAACCGCGACTGGTTCGCGCTGACCCAGGCGGAGACGCGCGTCGTGACCAAGCTCCTGTACTCCGACTGGCACCCGCAGGTGTACTGGGATGTGCACGAGCAGGGCTCCGACCGCGAGCGCATGTTCGTGCCGCCCTTCCGCGACCCGCTGAACCCGAACCTCGACGGCGGCGTGATCGCCGGCATCGGTGCGCTGGGCGCCAACGCGCTCTACGACATGACGCGCGCCGGGCTGACGGGCATCTCGACCGGCGTCTCCTACGACATGTGGTGGAACGGCGGCAACCGCAACGTGCCCGTGCGCCACAACATCATCGGCCTGCTGACCGAGGCGGCCTCGGTCGACATCGCCACGCCGGTGTTCCTGCCGATCGACCGCCTGCGCGGGCCGCGCGGGCTGAACGCGTACGCGCCGTCGAACCGCTTCCCCGTGCCCTGGCCGGGCGGGTGGTGGCGGCTGCGCGACGTCCTCGACTACGAGCTCGCGTTCGGGCGCTCGCTGGTCGACAGTCTCTCGCGCGACCGCGAGCGCTGGCTCTCCGGCGCGCTCGACGCCGCCGCGCGCGCCGTCGAGCGCGGACGGACGGACGCGCCCCGCGCCTGGATCCTGCCCAGCGACGACCAGGACCGCGGCGCCGCGCGGCGGCTGGTCGAGCTGCTGCTCCTCGGCGGCGTCGACGTGTTCGTTGCCGACGGGCCGCTCGAGGCCGACGGGCGCACGTGGCCCGCCGGCAGCGTCGTCGTGCCGCGCGATCAGCCCTACGGCGCGCACGTGAAGGACCTGTTCGAGGTCCAGCGCTACCCCGACGGCGACTCGCCCTACGACGTCGCCGGCTGGAC
>CAYGPA010000158.1:0-10471 GCA_964351535.1 uncultured Planctomycetaceae bacterium | reverse complement strand
CCCGGTCTTCGAGAGTCCTCAGGAGGTGAGCATGATCAGATCCCGACGCGTGCTGCTCTTTGCGGCGTTCTTGGTGATCTCCGCCGAGGTCCTCAACGCCGAGTCCAGCACGCTGCGCGTAGTAGGAGCACAAGCGACCTTCGAGGCCGAAGGCGTCGTCGTCTCGGCGCCGGATTCCGACGCCTGGGCACTGCACATCGAGCTCGCGGCGCTCGCACGCGGGAACGCGCGAGAGGTGCTCCCCTGCGCGCCTGGGCGAAGAGCCGGCCCCCGTGTCGAGCGCCGCCTGAGCATTCAGTCGGGGGGTCTGCTGGAGTGGTACACGACCGAGGGCGGCGGACTACGCCAGGGCTTCACGCTTGAAGCCCCGCCTTTCGCGGACCGTCTGAACCAACCCCTCCGGTTGGAACTGGCACGCAACGACGGCTTCGACGTGGAGATCCACACCTCGGGCCGCAGCGCGGTGTTCCGCCACCGCAGCACCGGAACGAGGATCTCCTACGGGCAGCTCCAGGCCTGGGACTCTACCGGGGAGCTGGTACCCATCCGCCTCGTGAGACGCGCTGGGGAACTCTCCCTGCAGATCGACGACCGCGAAGCAAGCTATCCGCTCCTGATCGATCCCCTGATCCTGGTGCTCGAGGCGACGATCTCGCAGTCGACGCCACAGTTTCTCGACTACTTCGCGTGGTCGGTAGCCATCCACGGGGACACCATCGTGGCCGGGTCACCCGGAGACGGAACGATGGCCTATCAGGCTGGTGGCTTGTACGTGTACACACGTACCGGATCCACGTGGTCGGAGAGCCACCGAATCTACGCGCCCGCGCCCTCGTCCTTCACGAGCTTCGGCTTCACCGTGGCCTTGGACGGAAACACCCTGCTCACCGCAGATGGCACCTCGTTCTACTCCTATGCCCGCTCCGGTTCGAACTGGGTCCTGCAACAGACGTTCGGCTCGCAAACCGCACCGGGAAGCATGCTGCTCGATGGCGACGACCTCATCACGGGTCGCGGCAGTACGGGACTCCTCAACCATTTCACGCGTTTGGGATCGAACTGGTCGCTCGCGGGGACCATCTCCACGTCGGATGGCGCTCCACTTCGTGCAGCCTTGAGCCTCGAGGGTGACTTGCTCGCAGCGGGGAGTTCGGAGTCGGCGTACATCTTCCAACGCTCCGGTACCACGTGGGTCCAGTCCGCGCGCATCGAAGCACCCGATCCTTCGCCAGGTGACCGCTTCGGAGACTCCGTCGCACTTCAAGGCGACTCGATCGTCGTCGGCGCCCCTGCCGACGATGATCTGGGCGATGAGTCCGGCTCCGTGTACGTGTTCGAGCGTTCGGGGACTCGGTGGGTTCCGACGGCCAAGCTTCTCGATCCTGCCGGAGCTCCGAATCGATTCTTCGGGTATCGACTCTTGATGAGAGAGGGAACGCTCAGCATCGCCGACCGATTCGCTCGCATTCGAACGTATTCTCGAAGCAATGGGGAGTGGACGGAGCGCGCTGTATTCGACCCCACCGACGCCTACCTGTACTCCCTTGCGACGGATGGAACACGCATTGCCGTGGGAGCAGGAGGTTCGGACCAGATCTTCGTCCTCCGAGACGACTCCGTACTCTCGTACTGCTCCGGAAAGTCGAATTCCGTGGGCTGCGTCCCGTTCACGGACACCCATGGCCTGCCCAGCTCCACCAGTCCCGACCCTTTCGTGGTGCGCGCCCGAGACGTCGTTCCGGGACAGGCTGGCTTCCTCCTCTACGGCTTCAAGAAGGCAAACCTCGCCTTCCACGGGGGTCAACTCTGTGTGAAGTTGCCATTCAATCGCACCTCAGTGAAGTCGGCCAAGGCGGATCCGGGGTCGTGCTCGGGATCCAAGCTCGTTCAGGACTTCAACAAGCGAATACAGGGCACGACGGATCCGCAGCTGTCCGTCGGACAGACGGTCTACGCTCAGTGGTTTCAACGCGACCCCGCGGATCCGGCCGGCTTCGGGGACGGCCTGACGAACGCCGTGCGATTCACGATTTGCCCATGAACCCCACGATCCTGGCTCTGACGCTCATGGCCGTGCCGACGCAGACAATCTGCGTCCACGAGCGTTCCAAACTGACGTGGATGAGCGCCGGCCAGAACGACGAGTTCGGCCGCTCGTGCGACTTGCACGACCAGACACTGATCGTTGGTGCTCCACGCGACAAGTCGACCGCAGGGCCGGGCCAGGGTGCTGCCTACGTATACACTCGCACGGGTAGCGGGTGGGGGTTCGACGCGTGGCTCTTCGCACCAGATGCTGCCCAGGGAGACCGATTCGGCACGACGGTCACGATTGACGCAGATACGGCCATCGTCGGCGCCCCCAAGGATGACGGCCTCGGCTCCCAGTCGGTCTCAGCGTACGTCTTGACGCTGAACGGCTGCTGCTGGAACTTCCAGAGCAAGCTCCTGCCATCCGATGGTGGACCCAACGAACGCTTCGGCGACTACCAGGACTTCGAGGGCACCTTCGCTGTGTTCGGAGTTCCCATCCATGCGGGGACCGTGGGGTCGTACTCGGGAGCCGTGTATGTCTTCGAGCGCGCCGGTACGACCTGGAGCCAGCAAGCCAAACTCGTAGCTTCGGACGCGGCGGTGGGTGATCGCTTCGGCACCACGGTCTCGTTGTCCGGAAACTGGCTGGCCGTGGGCGCGCCGCTCGACGACGACCTCGGATTCTCGTCGGGATCCGTGTACCTGTTCGAGTGGACAGGCACCACATGGCTGGAACGAACCAAGGTCCTTGCCTTCGGTGGAGGTCCGGGAGACTGCTTCGGCGCCGTCTCCCTCGTCGAGGACTCCCTGGTCGTGGGAGCCCCGGGCCATGACCTGCCGCAACAGGACTGCGGTGCCATCTACGTCTTTCGCGCATTGGGATCGACGTGGGCTCCTGAGACGATTCTCCAGGCCCCGAGCCCCGCGCCCTTCGGGGGCTTCGGCGCCATTCTCGCATTCGATGGTCAGACTCTTGCCTGCGGCTTGCCTTCCTCGACTCCGGCCACCGCTTCCACAGGATCCGCGGTCGCTTTCGCGCGCCAAGGAAGCACCTGGAGCGCTCCCCTCGAATTCTCTGCGAGCGACGCTGCTCAAGATGACGAGTTCGGTGCGTCCGTCCTCGCGGCGGGGGATGTCGTTCTGGTCGGCGCGCCTCTAGATGACGACAACGCACTCAACTCGGGATCGATATACGAGTTCCAGACCTTCGATGCACCGATTTCCTACTGCCTGGGCAAGACGAACTCCCAGGGCTGCGTGCCCTTCGTGTCCACTTTTGGCTCCCCCAGCGCTACGGATCCACAGCCCTTCATCATCCGAGGCGATGACGTCGTTCCACAACAAAGCGGCTTCCTGATCTACGCTTACAAGAAGGCCAACCTCGCATTCCATGGAGGCAGGCTCTGCGTCAAAGCCCCGTTCCTTCGTTCTCCTGCCAAGAGTCCGAAAAACCTCAGCGGCATGTGCACACAGGCCGTCCTGCGCTTCGATTTCAACAAGCGCATCCAAGGCGGGCTCGACCCGCTGCTGACCAGCGGCCAGACGATTCATGCTCAGTGGTTTCAACGGGATCCAGCGGATCCCGCGGGGTTCGGCGACTCGCTGACCGACGGCGTGCGCTTCGAGATCTGCCCCTGACCGGGTGGTGGGAGGGCTCGCAGCTCGCTCGTCCCGGATGTGAGGGCGGTGCGTGCGGCGCGGCGGTGGGCTTCAGGCTCGGTCCGGTGAACGACCGGTGGACGCCCGGTGGATCCTGGGCGATCCTGGGCGGCATGAAGGCTCGACTCCTCGCTCCGATCGGATGGCTCGCACTCGTGACGATCGGCTACGCCGGCACGCAAGACGCTCCCGAGCCGCGCGTGCTCGACCGGGCCATGCACCACCTGGGCGACGACGAGACGCCCGAGTGGAGCGAGGCCGGCGCGAGCCCCGAGCCCGGGCTGGAGTTCACGTTCCGCGGCCGGGCGCTTCCGGGCGAGTCGGTCCTGTTCGTGCGTCAGCGCAACGTCAACGAGCCCTGGCACATCGAGATCAACGGCCGGCGCGTGGCGACGTTGCGCACGGTGGAGGAACTGGTCGAGGAGTTCTACGTCGTGCCGGGCGGCGTGCTCAGGGAAGGCGAGAACCGCTTCGAGCTCGTGGGAGACGTGCCCACCGACGACATCACCTTCGGCGACGTGCGCCTGGTCGAGGCGCCCCTCGCGCGCGTGTTCGACCTGCGGCCGGTGACCGTGCGCGTGGTCGACGGCGACGGGGCGCCGCTGCCCGCGCGCGTCACGGTGCTCGACTCGAGCGGCGAGCTGGCGACCTTGTTCTCGGCGGAGCGGCTGCACACCGCCGTGCGCAAGGGCGTGTGCTACACGGACGACGGCGAGGCCCGCATGCAGCTCCCCGCGGGCCGCTACCGGGTCTTCGCCACGCGCGGGACCGAGTGGAGCCTGGGCCGCGCGACCCTCGAAGCGGGCCTCGAAGGCGCGGACGATCCCACGCTGGTGCTGATCCGCGAGGTCGACACCAAGGGCTACGTGGCCGCCGACACCCACGTGCACACGCTCACGTTCTCCGGGCACGGCGATTCCTCGGTCGAGGAGCGCATGGTCACCCTCGCCGGCGAGGGCATCGAGCTCGCCATCGCCACCGACCACAACCACAACACCGACTACCGCCCCTACCAGGAGCGCATGGGGCTGCAGCGCTTCTTCACCCCGGTCGTGGGCAACGAGGTCACGACCCCGATCGGCCACTTCAACGCGTTCCCGCTGGACCCCGCGGACGAGGCCCCGGCCCACGACCTGCACGAGATCGTCCCGCTCGTCGAGGGCATCCGCGCCAAGGGCGCCCGGGTCGTGATCCTGAACCACCCGCGCTGGCCCGACCACGAGACCGGTCCCTACGGCAAGCACGACCTCGGCCACTTCACCGGAGCGTCGTCCATGGAGCACCCCTACGACGCGATCGAGGTGATCAACTCGCAGACCGAGGAAGACCGGCCCATGGTGCTGTTCGAGGACTGGTTCAGTCTGCTCAACCGCGGCGAGCCCCTGGTCGCCGTGGCCTCCTCCGATTCGCACACGGTCGGCGGCGTGGTCGGCATGGGTCGCACGTACGTGCGGAGCTCCACCGACGATCCGGCGGCGATCGACCTGGACGAGGCCTGCGCCAGCTTCCTCTCGGGAAGGACCTCCCTCAGCCTGGGATTCTTCGCGGACGTGCGGGTCGACGGGCGCCACGGCATGGGCGACCGGGTCCGCGTCGGCGAGGACGGCGCCATCGACCTCTCCATCACGGTCCGCTCGGCCTCGTGGATCCGGCCGGAGCAGGCCACGGTCTTCGTCGACGGCATCCCCGTCGCCGAGGTCGAGGTCCCGAGCACGGCAGGCGAGCCCGTCGACGTCGACCTGCGCCTCCCCGACCTGGCCCTGCCCGCCCACGACGCCTGGCTCGTGGTGCTCGTGCGCGGCGCCGCCGTCGAGGGCCGGCACTGGCCCGCGCTCAACGACTACACCCTGGCCGTCACGAACCCGGTCTACCTGGATCGCGACGGCGACGGCGTCTACACCCCGCCGCGGGCCACCGCCGAGAAGCTCCTGGCCCGGCACGGCAGCACGCCCCAGGCGGTCGCCGAGATCATGAAGACCACCGACGAGACCGTCGACCTGCACCTGCTCGACCTGGCGCGCGCCGAGTACCTGCGGCAGGCCGAGGCCAAGCTGCGCGAGGCGGCCCGGCTCGGTACGACCGAGCTCACCGAGCGCGTGCGCGCGTTCCTCGACGAGGTGGCTGCGGACTAGCCCGGACCGTCGCCGTCGAGCGGGCCGACTCGATCTCGGCCGTGCGCGGCTCAGACGCCCGGAAGGCGCACGCGCCACAGGCTCAGGAAGGCCAGCCACGGGCGCAGTCTCTCGAGCTGCGCGGGGCCCGTGACGACGGTCCAGGCGTTCGTGCGGAAAGCGCCGAGGCCGAGGGACCTTGCGAGGGCCGTGCGCGCGGCCTTGCGGTGCGGCTTGCGCACCGCGAGGGCGAGCGTCGCGTAGTCCTCGCCGCGGGCGCGCAGCTCGGCGGCGACGCGGTCGAGCGGCACGCAGCCGCGCAGGCGCGACTCGGGGATCTCGACGCCGGAGTGGTGGAAGAGGTCCATGGGCTACTCGGCGTGCGTCATGGCGTCAGTTCGACGACCAGCGTCGTGCGCTCGCCCAGCGCGCAGGTCGCCGTTCCGGTCCAGTCGACGTCCATCGGCTCGCTGCCCTCGATGCGCGGCAGCAGGCGGCCCTTCAGCGTCACCGTGTAGTCGCCGGGGTCGACCAGGTAGCCGTTCGTCTGTTCGCCGCGGCGGCCGTGGAAGATCAGGGTCTCCGACACCGGCGCGTAGTCGGTGTCGTCGCGCACGTCGAGGTCGAGCTCGCCGGAGAGCTCGAACGGTCCGCGCACCACGAGGTCGAGCAGCGTCTGCTGCGAGCCCTCGACCAGCACCTCCTCGGTGCCGCCGGCCGTCAGCGTGACGCGCTGCGAGAAGCAGAGCTCGCCGTCGCCGAGCGGGCCGACGCTCTGCGTCACGAGGAAGTCGCCGGGCGGCAGCAACAGGCGCCACTCCTCGCCGGGCGCAAACGTCTTGGCCTCGAGCGCCGCGCCGCTGCGGTCCCCGTCGGCGGAGTACGGCTCGACGGCCACGGGGAAGCGGCCCGTGAGCGGGCTCGTCTCGTCCTCGCGGATCACGAGCCAGGCCTCGTCGCGCAGGGCCTCGACATGCTCCTCGCCCGGAGCGGTCCAGCCGCGCCAGCGGAAGACGTCGGCGTCGTAGACGCCCCACTTGACCCAGTCCGGCCAGCGCGCCTCGACCTGCACCGGGTGCGAGGCCAGGAGCTCGACGGAGAACTCGCCCTTCGTGTCCGAGACCGTGCGCGCGAGCTCGCGCCCGGCCTCGTCGTGGAAGAGCAGCGGCACGCTCGCGCGCTCGCCGCTGAGCAGGCCGCGCAGCGTGCCGGTGAGCGTCAGCTTGCCGGGGATCGTGAGCTGCAGCTCCGCGGACTCGCCGCTCGCATCGAGCAGCCCGAGCTCCAGCGTCGCACCCCCGCGCGCGAGCGTCGCCACGTAGCGGCCGCGCGGGACGTCGAAGGCGTCGCCGAGCTCCTCGAGGCCCAGCGTGGCGCCCGGGCGGAACTGGTAGGAGATCGCGCGGCCGTCGGGGCGCGCGGGGACGAGCTGCAGCGTCCAGCCGCGCGCGTCGGCGCCGTCGGCGCGGCGCAGCGCGACGCGGCACAGTCCGGGGGACGCGAGCTCGTGCTCCGTTCCGGGACTCGCACGCTGGGAGACCGCCAGGATGCCGGTCGCCGCATGGCGCAGCAGCAAGCAGGTCTGCGGCCCTTGCCAGCCGCTCGAGAGCGCGAACGAGCCGTCGTCGGAGAGCGCGGTCCACGGGAGCTGGTCCCACGGCCACGGCTGCGCGCGGAACGCGGTCCGGGCGTAGTTCTCCTCCGACTCCGTCTCGAGGGCGTCGTCCATCACGGCGCTCGCGATCTCCCACGCGTCCGCGTCGGCGTCCACGCGTCCCAAGAGCTCGACGTGGTGCACGAAGTAGACCGGCGCGCCGTCCTCGACGCGCGCGGGCGCCGAGGCGCGCCAGAAGCGTCCGTCGCCGAGGTCCACCGTGATGCCGGGCACGCCCTCCTCGTCGCCCGGGACGTCGGCGCGGCCGACGCCGAAGGGCACCTCGCCGCTGTCGGACGTGCGCGCCTCGAACGTCACGCCCCAGTAGCGCACCTCGACCGGCCGACCGGCCACGGGTCCGCCCTCCGCGTCGAGGATGCGCAGCGTCAGGACGGTTGGCTGCTGCGAGAGCTCCACGCGCAGGCCGGCCGCTCCGACGCGCACGGCCGCGTCGAGCACGAGGACGCCCGCCCCTCCCGGCTCGGTGATCGAGAGGGCCGCCGGCGTGCGCCCCACGCGCAAACCGCTGATCGTCGCGAGGCCGTCGGGCCCGGTGCTCGGGCTGGGCAGCACGCGTTCGACCGCCGCTTCGAGCTCGGGCCGCTTCGGAAACCGACGCGCGACCGACACGCCCTGGATGGGCGTCCCGTCGTCGGCCCGGACGACCTCGACGTCGAGCGCGCTCTCGGGCGCGAGGACCACGACCTCGCCGCCGCGCGGTCGCGCGAGCAGCGCCGGCGCGTGGCCCGGCGCCGCCACGATCCAGAGGTCGTCCCAGGCCCGCGCTCCGGCGAGCGCCAGGCGACCGTCGGAGCTCGCGGCGACGGTCGCGGGCCGACCCGACGCCGCGGACGAGCTCGAGGCCTGAACCAGCGTGGCCCGCGCGTCGGCGAGCGGCGCGCCCGCGCCGTCGGTGACGGAGACCTCGACGCTCAGTCGGTTGGTCGCGGCCGCCAGACGGGAGGCGCCCCCCGCGGGCGGCGCGCGGTCGCGCCGCGGGTCGACCGCGGGGTCCCCGGGGACTTCGCCCGAGCCCGCCCCCGCGGCGGCCGGCTTCGCGAGGGAGTCCGATCCCGATCCAGTCCCGTCCTCACCTCCACCGAGCAGCGCCAGAACGGCGACCACGGCGGCGAGCAGCAGGACGACAGCCAATGCCCACGGTGCTTTCACGGCGCGGATTCTAGCGGCTGGCCCGGCCGGGCGAGAGGGGTGTCGCGATCTCAGGGGTACGCGTACGAGGCCTGGATGCCCAGCGGGATGCCCAGGGTCCAGTAGAGCAGCAGGAACGCGCTCCAGGTGACGAGGAACGCGACGCTGTAGGGCAGCATCAGCGAGATCAGCGTGCCGATGCCCGTGCCCTTCACGTAGCGCTGGCAGAACACGACGACGAGGGGGAAGTACGGCATCAGCGGCGTGATGATGTTCGTCGTCGAGTCCCCCACCCGGTACGAGGCCTGGGTCAACTCGGGCGAGAGCCCCACGGCCATCAGCATCGGCACGAAGATCGGCGCGAGCAGCGCCCACTTGGCGGAGGCCGAGCCGACGAAGAGGTTCACGAAGCCCGTCAGCAGGATGATCCCGACCACCGTGATCGAGTCGGGCAGGTTGCTCTCGCGCAGGAACGTGCCGCCCTTGAGCGCCAGCAGCGCGCCGAGGTTCGACTTGCCGAACGCATCGATGAAGAGCGACGCGAAGAAGGCCATCACGAGGTAGTACCCCATCGTGCCCATCGCCTTGCTCATGCCCTCGACGATGTCGCGGTGGCTCTTGACCGTGCCCGCCACGTAGCCGTGGACGACGCCCGGCGCCAGGAACAGGAGGAAGATCCAGGGCACGATCGACTGCATGAGCGGCGCGCCGAAGTCGAGCAGCTTGCCCGACGCGGGGTCGCGCAGCGCGGAGTCCGCCGGCGCGGCCCACAGGACCATCACGGCCAGGATCAGGAGGATCGAGAGGGTCCCCATCAGGAAGCCGCGGAGGTCGCGCTTCGAGACCTCTTCCATCTTCGGCATCTCGTCGGGATCGCCGTCGATCGGGACGCCCTCCACGCGGCGCGCGACGATGCGCTCGGTGACGAACCAGCCGACGCCGATGATCAGGACGCTGGACAGGGCCGTGAACAGCCAGTTGCAGAGCGGGTTCACCTGCACCTCGGGGTCCAGCACCTGGGCGCCCGCCTGCGTGATGCCCTGCAGCAGCGGATCGATGCCCGAGACGACCGGGTTCGCGCTGAAGCCTCCGGACACGCCGGCGAAGGCCGCCGCGATCCCCACCAGCGGGTGGCGCCCGGCCGCGTAGAAGATCGCGCCGCCGAGCGGGATGACGAGCACGTAGCCGGCGTCGGCCGCGGTGTGGCTCAGGATCGCCACGAAGATCAGCATCGGCGTGAGCAGCGCGCGCGGCGTGATCGAGAGCGCCAGCTTGAGCCCCGCGTTGATGTAGCCCGTGTGCTCGGCGACGCCGACGCCGAGCAGCGCCACGAGCACGACGCCCAGCGGGTGGAACCCGGTGAAGATCTTGACCATGCGGGCCATGAAGTCCGCCAGGGCCGGGCCGCTGAGCATGTTCTGCACCGCGATGGCCTCGCCGGTCTTGCTGCGCGGGTCGATCTCGCTGAACTCGACGCCCGAGAGGGCCCAGGAGACGACCCAGGTCGCGGCCAGCAGGATCACGAACAGCATCGCCGGGTCGGGCAGCTTGTTCCCGATGCGCTCGATGGAGTTGAGGGCTCGATCGAGCCATCCGGACGCGGCCGGGGGGCCTGCCTGCGGGTCGTTTGCGCTGCTCATGGTCCTCCTCCGGGGGTACGCCGCGATTGCATCCCACCCGCGCGGTCGGATCAAGGCGCGGCAAGGCAGCAGGCACCGAGTTGGACCGAGTTGACCGGGCTCGATCTCCGCGCCCTGCAGGGTCCGGGCTAGAATTCCGGCCTCCCCGCTCCGTAGGACGACTGTCCAGAGCCCCCAGGATCTCCATGAACCGCTCCCTCCGACTCTGCCTGCTCGCGCTCCTG
>CAYGPA010000157.1:0-10478 GCA_964351535.1 uncultured Planctomycetaceae bacterium | reverse complement strand
CCGACGTCCTGCGCCATGCCGCCGTGCACCAGCACGAGGCCCGCGCAGAGCGCGCGCCGCGCGGCGGGCGGGAACTCGTCGTCCGCGAGGCGGCGGTGCGCGGGCAGCAGCCGGCCGCGGCTGACGCCGAACTCGGGATCGCCGGGTTCGGCGTGCACGCCCGCGAGGAGCTTGGCGCCCGGCCACAGCCCGCCGGAGTCCTGCCAGCCGCCGCCCGAGCCGCCGAGCCACTCGCCGAGGATCGCGCGCGCGGCGACGAGTCGGCGCTCCTCCTCCCGGAGCGGCCCGAGCCACGTCCTCGTCTGCCCCGTGGCGCGCATGACCAGCGCGATCAGCGACGCGAGCAGGTTGGTCGAGACCGCCAGGCGCGAGCCGCGCGGGATGCCGCGAACCCAGCTCTTCACCTCGAGGCCGCGGCCCGGTCCGACGACGACCGCGAGCAGGTCCGCGAGCGGTGTCGGACGACCCTCGAGGCCCGGGGGCACTAGACCGGCGGCGACCACGGCCGCCTTCAGGAGGCCGAGGTGGTCGCGCGCGAAGTCGAAGACCTCGCGCGTGTCCACGAGCTCGGCCGCGGCGTGCAGGTCGACGCTCTCGAGGCGCAGCACGGGTCGGTCGAGCGTCCGCAGCGTCGTCTCGATCGGCGGGGCGGGACGCGCGTCGCGGCCGCGCACGCCGAGCTCGACCGAGAGGTTCACGACCCGCGCGCCCTCGGGATCGTCCATCGCGAGGAAGAAGATGTCGCTCCAGCCGCTGTGCGTCAGGTCGAGGCGCACCGGCGTGCGCTCGCGCAGTGTCGCGCCGCCCTCGAGCTCCGCGCGCAGCCGCAGCGGGTGCGCGGCGGCGGACGGCACGTCGAACATCCAGCGGTTCCCGCGGTGCTGGCGCACGCTGCGACGAACCTGGTCGGTGAGGGTCTGGAACGCGAGCTGGTGGTACGCCTGCGCGAGCGCGCTCGAGAGCGCCGGGTCGAGGCCCGCGCGGTCCCGGGCGGCGAGGAACCCTTCCAGCGCGGACTCGAAGCGGCGCTCCAGCAAGTCGACGTAGGGCGCGACCGGAACCGCGCCGGCCGCCGACGCGAGATGACGCGGCAGGTGGTAGCGGTGGAGCGCCGCGAGGAACACCAGCGCGCGCACGCGCTCGTACAGGTTGTCGGCGGTGCGCCGGAACGCGTCGAGGTCCGCGGCCTCCGCCGCGAGCTGCGCGAGGTCGAGCCCCGCGCACAGCGATTCCAGCGAGGCGTCGCGCCGCGCGGCGTCCTCGGCCTGGATCGTCGCGCGCAGTCTCCCGGCCATGGGCTCAGAGGCTGCCGAGGTACTCGAGCAGGTCGCGCATCTCGAGACGCGTCAGGAAGTCGCTCTGGTTCTCGGGCATCGACGAGATCGACGGCGTGCGCTCGACGATCGTGTCCGCGGCGACCTCGAGGATCTGTCCGTCGGCGTCCTGGATGCGCACGCGTCCGCCCTGCTCGTCGAGGATGCGGCCGAACACGAGGCGCTCGTCGTCGAGCAGGAAGCGCCACTGCCCGTAGCCCGGCGTGATCCTGCGATTGGGATCCACGATCGACTCCAGCATCTGCAGGCGCGTGGCGCGCTGCGGCAGGCCCATGAGGTTCGGACCGACGTAGGTCGCCTCGGTCTCCGACACCGGATGGCAGCGGATGCACAGCGTCTCGGCCTTCTCGTGGAAGAGCTTGCGACCGCGCTCGGCGTCGCCGCCGAAGAGCACGTCGAGCCAGGGCGCCAGCTTCGGGTCGTCGTCCTCGCGCACCGCGTCGCGTGCGACGAGCTGGTCTCGAAGGAGGTTCGAGCCGTGCTGCTCCGCGGCCAGGACGAGGTCCAGGGCCAGCTCGGAGGCGATCCGACCCTTGGTGAGCCGGTCGACCTGAGCGCTCAGCAGCTTCTCGGCGTCCTCGCCGGGCAGGCCGGCCAGCGCCCGATAGGCCGCGCGCAGCTCGTTCCGGTCGCCCTCGGCCAGCGCGCGCTCGATCAACGGCAGGGCGTCCTCGGGCGCGACCCGCTGCACGGCCGCGAGGCACGCGGCGCGAATCCTGCCCTCGGGGTCGGAGCCGAGCTCGCGCAACAGCGTCGGCAGGTCGTCGAACGCGAGCTGCTCGAGCGCGTCCAGCGCCGCGAGGCGCGTCGACGTCGGGCGCTGCGCGTCGCGCGCCCACTCGGCGAGGGCCGGCGCCTGCTCGGTGCGTGCGTAGGTCGTCGCGAGGTCGATCCAGGCCTCGGCGACGCTCGCCGGCGCGCCGCCGATCCCGAGCTCGTGCAGGTCGGCGATCAAGGTCGGCAGGAACGACACGTCGCGCGGCTCGAGCGGACGCCAGTCGCCCATGACGCGATCGGCGCCCGGCGGCTGGCGCCACACGGCCAGGTGCTCGAGCGCCTCGCGGCGGTGGCGTTCCTCGCGCGCGTCGTCGAGCGCGAAGGCCGCGAGCGCCTCGGCGTTCTCCCGGCCTCCGAGGCGCAGGTTCGCGTTCAGCGCGCGGCGCACCAGCGCGTTGCCCGTCGCCGTCGGCCGCGCGACGAGCCGCGCGAGCTGCGGATAGGCTTTGACGAGCGGCAGGTCGTTGATGGCCCGCGCCACCTCGAGCACGACCCGCGGGTCCTCGTCGTTCAAGAAGTCGCGCACGCGCACGTCGCGGTTGTGCCGCAGCGCGACGACGGTCGCCAGCCGGCCGAAGACCTCGTCGGACTCGAGCATGCCGCCCCAGACCTCGGCGTCGCCGCAGTTCGCGATCACGCGGCACAGCGCGTGCCGCAGCACGGGATCGGACTCGCCGAGGCTCGCGGCGAGTTCGACGGCCGCGAACGCGGCGGGCTTGTTGTCGCGGAGGTTCGCGAGCGCTTGAGCCGCGAGGAACTGCACGCGCGCGCTCTCGTCGCCGAGCAGCGGCGTGACCCATTCGCGCGCGTCGCGGTTGCGTGCGTCGCCCAGTACCTTCGCGGTCTGCGCGCGCACCTCGGCCGCGGGGTCGCGGAGCAGCGGGCGCAGGTTCGCCAGCGCGGTCGCGTCGCCGCGCGCGATCACGCCCAGGCCCCAGATCCCGTGCAGCCGCGCGAAGAGGTTGTCGTGCTGGTTGGCCGCGCGCGTCAGGGGCGAGCGCTCGCCGCGCCACGCGAGCTCGAGGTGGGCCTCCTGCCGCACGCGCCGGTCGGGGTGGTAGAGCAGCTCCTCGAGCTCCTCGTCGCCGCGCTGCGCGAAGCCCGCGTGTAGCAGCGCCCGCGTGCGAGCGACGACGGTGTCGGCCTCGGCGTCCTCGTGCACGACGCGGTAGAGGCGCCCCTTGCCGGTCTTCTCCCAGCCGCTGACCCAGTCGCTGAAGTACAGCGCGCCGTCGGGTCCGAAGTCGACGTCGGTCGCCAGCGCGCCCCAGGCGAACTCCTCGACCTCGCCCAGCTCGAATCCCGCGCCCCGCGGCACGAGGTCGAACGCGCGCACGCCGCTGATAGTCGGGTCGCCGCGGAAGTCGCACAGGAAGAAGTGGTCGCGGTAGGCCTCGGGGAAGCCCGTGCCGGTGTCGAAGGTCAAGCCGGACGGGCCGGCGCCGAGGTTCGCGATCGGCGGGACGAGGTACGCGGCCTGGCCCTCGAAGTGCGGGTACCAGAGCTTCTCGTCGTTCCACGGACCGCGCGAGTTCGGCTCCTGGATCCACTGGTAGCCGTAGCGCCAGCCGCTGTCGCCGCCCTCGACGACCTGCACCCAGCGCGCCTGGTCGCCGCCGTCGGAGTTGTTGTCGCCCGTGAAGAGGTTGCCGTAGGCGTCGAACGCGAGCTCCTGCGGGTTGCGCAGGCCGGTGTGGAAGACCTCGAGCCGCGTGCCGTCGAGCTCGCAGCGCAGCACCGCGCCGCCGTTGGTGTGCTCGATGTCGCGGTCCTCCTTCGTGCGCACGTGGAAGCCGCGGTCGCCGCTCGAGAAGTAGAGCCGTCCGTCGGGGCCGACGACCAGGCCGTGCAGGTCGTGGCCGATCATGGCGGTCTTCACGCCGAAGCCGTAGAGCAGCGACTCGCGCTCCTCCGCGACGCCGTCGCCGTCGCGGTCGCGCAGGCGCCAGAGGTCGGGGATGCAGGTGTAGAACACGTCCCCGCGGTACGAGAGGACGCCGGCGCCCAGGCCCGTGGCCGGGTCGTCGAAGGCGTCGGCGAAGACCGTGGCCGCGTCGGCCACGCCGTCGCCGTCGGTGTCGACCACGCGGCGCACGCGCTCGTGCTCGACCGCGTACAGCGCCTCGAACTCGTCGCCCGCGTGGCGGCGGTACATCGCGACGCGCTCCTCGACGGTGTCGTTGGCGAGCTCCTCCTCGAGCCACTCCATGTGGTCGCGCAGGTCCGGAGTGCCCGCGTGGTGGCGGAAGGTCTCGGCGACGTAGCCGACGCCCTGGTGATCGACGTGGAACGCGACCGGATTCGCGAGCAGCGGCTCGGCGGCCCACAGCTCGACGCGGAAGCCCGGCGGCACGCGGAAGCCCGCCATGGCCTCGAGCGCCTCCTTCGAGGCCGACTTCACCTCGGGCACGTGCGGCGTCGCGCCGCCGTGCTGGAGCAGCGCGCAGGCCGCCAGCAGCCACGCGGCCGTCACGCTCCGAGCTCCTCGCGGACGCGCTCGAGCAGGCGCTGCGTGCGGCGGATGCCGTCGACCTCGGGATGCGCGTCACCCTCGTACTCGATCCCGACGTAGCCGCGGTACCCGGCGCGCGCGACCAGCGCCAGCATGCGGCTATAATCGGTACGCAGCTCGTTGCCGTCGTCGCCGAACTCGTGCGACTTGGCCGAGACCGCCTGCGCGAACGGCATCAGCTCCTTGACGCCCTGGTAGCGGTCGTACCACTCGTCGCCCTGGATGCGGAAGTTGCCGAAGTCGGGCAGCGTGCCGACGCGCGGGTGGTTTGCCGTCTTCATGACCGAGGCGAGCCACGCACCGTCCGACGACGGACCGCCGTGGTTCTCGACCAGGATCGAGAGGTCGTACGGCGCGGCCAGGTCCGCGAGGCGCACCAGCGAGTCGGCGGCGCGGTCGCGCATCTCGTCGCGCGTCCCGCTGCCGCCCGCGTTCACGCGGATCGAGTGGCAGCCCAGGAACGCGGCCGCGGCGATCCAGCGGAAGTGGTTCTCGATCGCGCGCCGCCGCGCGGCGTCGTCGGCGTCGGCCAGCTGGCCCTCGCCGTCGACCATGATCAAGAGGCTCTTCACGCCCGCGTCGTCCGCGCGACGCTTCATCTCGCCGAGGTAGGCGAAGTCGCCGGCCTTGTCGGCGAAGAACTGGTTCACGTACTCGACGGCGTCCAGCTCGAACTCGCGCTTGGCGAAGCCGGCGAAGTCGAGGTTGTCGAGCTCCCCCGCGCGAATCGTGCGGTGCAGCGACCACTGCGCGAGCGAGATGCGAAAGAGGGGATCCAGCATGGCGCGGCGAGCCGCGGCAGCGCGCGGCGCCAGCGCCAGCGCGCCCGCGGCGGCGAGGAAACGGCGGCGAGTCGGGTTCAACACACAGCAGAGCGTACCGCGACCCTCAGGGCTTGCGCCACGACCAGCGCACCGGAACCGGACCCGGCTCGGCCAGCGGGAGCACGACGACCGCGGGTTCGATCACGATGTCGTTCGGGATCGTCTTGAAGCGCAGAACGCCCTCGCCGACCCCGCTCAGTCGCGCGATGCGATTCGCGTCGAAGCGGACCGTACGCCTGCTGGCCACGTCGAGGTCGCGCCCGTCGATCGTCGGCAGGGCGCCGCCGGGGAACGGCTCGAAGCGCAGGTCGCGCCACAGGTGCTCCTCGACGAGGAAGACGTGGTGCTCGTCGGGCAAGGGCAGGCAATCCTCCGCGAGCTCGAGCGAGACGGAGGACCAGCGTTGCAGGCTCAGCACGAGGTCCGGCGTGCTGGTCGACGGAGTGATCTCGAGATCCGCGACGGTCGACACGACGTAGCGGGTCGCGCCCACGCGCACGTCGATCTTCCCGACGGGGAGCGATGCCACCGACCAGCCATCCGAGTCCGGCCCCCGCAGGACGGCGGTCGTGGGTTCGGCGTACTCGCCTGCGGGCAGCCAGCTCAGCGTGAAGCGGGGGATCGCCTGGCCGGTGTCGGCGTCCTCGGCTCGCACGCGCACCTCCCCGAAGACCGGCAGCACGAAGTCGACGGTCGATCCCAGCTCGACGTCCTCGACCTCTCCGACGAGAGCTCGATGGCAGGAGAGCTTGTACGGCTTGCCGACGTTCGGCAGCGTGAAGCGGTATTCGCCGAGCGGATCGGTCGCCGCCCGAACCCACATCTGTCCGAGGTTCGCACGGACCTGCTGGCCCGCGACGGGAGTCCCGGCGGTCGTGACGACGCGGCCGGCGATCTCGCCGACCTCCGACGTGAGCTCGAAGTCGACGCGGACGTCGGCGCCGGCCGCGAGGTCCACTTCGAGGCGGAGCCCCGCCACGAGTTCCGACGGGGCAAGGGGGAGACCGAGCGGGCGGAAGGTCAGGACGAGGTGCCCGTCGGGCAGTTCTTCGATCCGGAAGACGCCGTGCTCGACGGGGTCGTTCCCGCGCTTCGAACCGACGTGCCATGCGAGCAGCCCCTCAGCGGGGTCGCCGTTCAAGAAGACGCTCCCGTGCACCGTTGCGGTCCGGGTCTCGGGCTCCAGGTCGAACTCGACGCGCTGGACCTCTCCGCTCGCCGGTAGCGGAACGGTCGCCGTCGCCTTGGCGAAGCCCGGGGCGTCGACCACGACGTCGAGGTCCGAGCGGCCGTGGGGTCCCAGGGGGACCAGCTCGCCGCGAAAGTTGCCGCGGGAGTCCGTCGGGTCGATCGGAGCGCTGGGCGTGTACGTGCTCACGCCGTGGGTCGTGTTCCCGAGCAGCCGCGGCTCGGGCCAGCCCTCGCGCGACGTGACGTTCGCTGCGCGGCGCCGCCAGAAGCGAATCTCCGCGCCTTCGACGGGCGACTCTCCGGAGCGCACGACTCCCTCGATCCACGCGGGGCGGACGAGGGGGAACGACACGTCCGTGTGGGACTCGTGGGGCAGGTGAACGCGCAGCGAGCAGTAGCCCGGCGCCTCGACGAGGATGGAGTCCCCGTGCCCGTTGGAGTTGGGCAAGTACTCGACGTCGAAGGACCCGTCCGCCGCCGCGACGTGCACTTCGTCGCGAACCCACTGCGAGGTCAGCGTGGCGTTCGGGATGCCCGTCGACGTGTCGGCATCGACCACGCGTCCCTGGAAGCGGTGACCGTGCTCGAGGCGAAAGTCGTACGCCCGCTCGGTGACGCCGGGTTCGATACGGAACCCGGCGAAGTGCGCCGGGAAGTCGCTGGCGATCACGACGAAGCTCAGCATCACGCCCTCGGGCAGACCCTCGAACAGGTAGGTCCCGCGCGAGTCGGTCCGCGTCTCCGACTCGGTGCCGGCCCCCCGGGAGAGAATGCGCGCCGCGGGAATCGGGACGCCCGTCTCGGCCTCCACCACGAGACCGCGAAGCCGGATCCCGGGTCGGTGCAGCTCGATACGGAGCTCGCGCCTCGGGTCGAGGGAGCGCTGGGCCGGCAGGTAGCCCGCGGCCTCGACGTGCAGCACGGTTCTCGCTCCCAGCAGGTCCAGCGCGAGCGGGGCGACACCCGACTCGTCCGTGGAGCTCTCTCCCGTCACCTCGTCCTGCGTCCAGCGAACCGACGCGCCCGGGATCGGTTCCTCGTTCTTTCCGTCGACGACCGTGACGAGCGCGGACCTCGGCAACTCGATCACGGGTTCCTCGACGGGCGGAGGAGCGGCGATGGAGCGCGCTGCGGCCTCCGCCGAGCGCGGCGTCTCGGTCGGGTCCTGCGGACGCTCCGCGGGGGGTTCCCGATCGGCAGCGGGGCTCGGACCGGAGGGTCCCGGCGGATTCGCGGGCACCGTTCGCGAGGAGCGAACGTAGAGGAAGAGCGCTGCCGCGATCAGCAGCGGGGTCAACAACAACAGGCTGCGCGCGCGCATGGGGGAGCGCCTAGGGGCGGCGCGTCCAGCGTACCGTGTGCTCGTTCGCGCCCGCGGCGACAGCGAAGGTCGCGGGGATCCACACGACGTCGAGTGCGTCGCCCGCGTCGTCGAACGCCGCGAGGCGGTACGTGCCCGGCGCCACGCCGCGCAGCCCGGCGCGCGCGACCGGGGGCAGCGGCAGGCGCCCGTCGGGCTCGAGCGCGCCCGCGGAGGCCTCGCCGGGCGGACCGTCTCCGTCCGGTACGAGGAAGGCGGTGAGGTCGTCGGGCAGCGGCGGGTCGAACGCGAGCGTCACGGCGAGTCCGCGTTCGAGGTCGGCGTCGAGCCGCGTGGCAGCGCCCGCGGAGAGGCGCACGGTCGTTCGCAGCGGGAGGAACTCGCCGGCCGCGTCCGCGAGGCGCACGTCGAGCGCGCCGGCGGGCAGGTCGAGGCTCCGCCAGCCGTCGGGGTCGGGGCTGCTCGGCTTCCAGGCGCGGCGCAGGGACTCCGTCTCGTCGCGACGCCAGTGGACGACCGGCGCGAGCTCCGAGCCCGTGGCGGCGTCGCGCGCGCGGAAGAGCAGTTGCCCGCTGCGCACCAGCACGATCCGCAGGCCGGCCGCCCCGGCGGCGATTCCCTCCAGGAGCGTGCTGTCGTTCTGCCGCGAGGCCGACAGCGTGTACGGACCCGCCTCCGCGGGCACCTCGATCGCGAACGAACCGCGCTCGTCGGTCGGCGCGGACTTGGCCATCAGCATCCCGTCCAGCAGCGCGAGGACGTACACGCCCGCGATCGGATCGCCCCGGCCGTCGACGGTGACGCCCTCGATCGAAGCGAGCGCGACGCGCATGTCGAAGTCCGCGCGAAGTTCGCCCTCCGCGGGAACCTCGAGGGTCCGCACGTTCCCCTCGAGCCCGCCGATCGCGGGCGCGCCCGTGTGGAACCCGTACGGCCCGGCCTCGAGCTCGGCCGGACCCGGCTGCAAACCGAGGATGCGGTACGGGTTGCGGACGACCATCGCCGACCCCGAGGCGGCTCCCTGGCGCCACTCGACGCGGCCGTGGACGGCGCGCCCGTTCACGGTCAGGTCGCCCAGGACGACGGCTCCCGCGGACGAACGCGTCAGGACCAGGTCCCGCCGCGCGACCTCGCCGGGGCCGGGGAAGCGCGGGAGGTCCGCGCGGACGCGTTCGAAGCCGTCGGCCGAGGCCTGCAGTCCGACTCCGAACTGCCACGGGAGCTGTCCCTCCAGCGTGTACCGACCCTCGTCGTCGCTCGCGGCGGGTTTGCGCTTCTCCGGGATCCAGCGCCAGCCCTCGGGCAGGTCGTCGAGCGGGCTGCGGGGCGTCGCATCCTCGCTCGGCTTCGTTGGACGGCTGGTGCTGGAGCTCGGCTTGGACTCCTGGAAGTACCCGAGCCCGCGCAGGGCGCTCGCGTCGTCGCCGTGCGCCAGCGTGACCCAGGCCTGCGGCACGGGCTGCCCGTCGCCGTCGCGAACGACGCCTTCGATCGCGACCGTGCGCACCAGCGGCAGCTCGACGAAGGCGGAGAGGTCCGTCCCGGAGCGGGTCAGGTCGGCCTCGAGCACCGCGTGGCCGTCGAGCTCGACCTTCAGGACGACCGCGTCCGGCAGCTCCGGCCGGTAGGAGGTCGCGGCGGGGACCGCGCGCAGCGCGAACCTGCCGAACGCGTCGGTCGAGACGCTCGAGCCGCCGCTCTTCGGAGCGGAGACCTGCGCGCCCTCGAGCGGCGCGCGGTCGACGAGATCGACGACGGAGCCGCGTATCAGATAGCCGCGCTCCAGCAGGAAGTCGTGCACGTGCGGCGCGCCCTCGGAGCCCAACCGCAGCGCGGTGGTCTGCCCCGCGACGTCCGGACCCTCCGCGAAGATCCGCAGGTCGGTCCCGGCGGGGATCTCCGGGAACTCGTAGGCTCCGGCCGGGCCCGAGACCGCGACATCGCGCTCGCAGCGGTCGCACTTGCCGTGGGAGACGCGCAGCTCGACGCCCGCGAGCGGCGCACGCGTCGCGGCCTCGAGCACGCGCCCCGAAAGCGACGTCAGCTCGTAGAGCCTCAGCGTGAACGGCCCGCTGCCCGAGACCCACGTCCGCGTCGTCGCGTAGCCGTCGAGGTCCGCGTCGAGCTCGGCGCGCGTGAGCGGCGGCGTGAGCGGCAGCCGCGCGACGCCGCTCTCGTCGGTCGCCAGCGAGCCCGCCCCTTCCGCGTGTTTCCACTCGACCCGCGCCCCGGCGAGGCGCTTCGAGTCGGCGTCCAGCGCGAGGACGACGACGCCCGGGTCGGCGGCCTCGGCGGCCTCCGGGGCGGCCGCTTCGTCCAGCGCGAGCTCGGCGCGCGCCGGCTGCGACGCGCCGCGGCTTTCGCCCGCGGAGTCGACCTCTTGCAGCGCCGCGGCCGCGGGTCGCGCCGGCGGGGTCGACCCCTTGCAACGCCGCGGCGACGGGGGCCGGAGCGTCTTCGAGTTCGTCGACCCGCACGGCCTCCTCGAACGCCGCGGGCTCTCCGAGCATCCACCAGCA
>CAYGPA010000156.1:0-10486 GCA_964351535.1 uncultured Planctomycetaceae bacterium | reverse complement strand
CCGACGCTCCTGCGCTGGCGTGTGTGCATCGGCGTGCTGGCGCTGCTCGCCGCGGCCGGCGCCACGGCGCTCGCCGTGCTGCACCACCCGGCATGGGCGCTGCTCGGGCTGCCGGTGCTGACGCTCTGGATCGTGGCGCTGCGCGGCGAGGGCGAGGCCCTGTCGACGCGCCGCCGCGCGGTGCGGGCGTTCCTCGGCACGGGCCTCGAAACTCCGCTCGTGTGGGAGCGCGACGAAGTCGAGGAGCGGCTGCGCGGCGTCCAGGAGGAACTCGCGCGCGCCAACGCGGCCCAGGAGAGCGCGGCGCGCACCGCGATGGTGCGGCGCTCGCTCGACCAGGTGGAGCTCGAGGAGGAGGACCTCGCGGCGCGGCGCGACGAGCTCGAACGCGAGCTGGGCGCGCGCGCCCCCAGCGACCTGGCGCTCGCGACGACCTACGGCGAGCTCTTGCGCTGGCGCGCGGTCCGCGACGAGCTCCGCTCGGCGGTGGCGGACGAAGCCGAGGCGCGGAGGGCGCTCGACGGCGAGCTGGCGCGCGTCCGCGCGCTGCTCGAGAGCTGCGCCCGAGTGCCCGGGACCGACGCACCCGTGACCGACGCCCGCGGGGCGCACGCGGCGGCCGCGGAGCTGCGCGAGCGCGAGAGCGAGCGCAGGCGCACCCGCGAGGATCGCAGGCGCGCCGAGGAGCGCATCCAGCAGCTCGAGAAGGACGCCGCCGACGTGCGCGAGCACTGGACGAACTTCTTCGCCGCGCTCGAGCTCGAGCCGGGCGACGAAGAAGGCGTCGCCCTCCGCGCGGACGCCCTGCCCGCGTGGCGCGAGGAGAACGAGCGCGGGATCGCCGCCCGCGCGGAGGTCCGGCGGCTCGAGGAGGAGCTGGGCGAGTCGGTCGGGCTGCTCGACGAGCCGCTCGAAGAGCTGCGCGCGCGGTCCGCGGAGCTCTCCGAACGCTCGGAGGAGCGCGACGAGCTCACGCGCAAGCTCGCGTCGCTCGACCACGAGGTGCAGCAGGCGCGCGTCCGCGGCGAGCTCGAGGACGCCATCGCCCGTGAGCGCGACGCCGCGCGCAAGCTCGAGGAACTGCGGGAGCAGGCGCTCGAGGCCGCCGCCGGGTTGGCGCTGGTCGAGACCCTCGACCGCGAGCACGGTCAGAGCGCGCGCCCCGACGTGCTGCGGACGGCCCAGAAGCTCTTCGCGGAGTTCACGCGGCACGCGTTCGAGCTGGTCGTCGAACGCGGCTCCGAGGGCGCCACGGCGCCGGCCTTCCGCGCGATCGAGGCCTCGACCGGGCGCGGCCGCGCGCTGCACGAGCTCTCGAGCGCCACGCGGATGCAGCTGCTGCTCGCCGCACGGCTGGCCTTCGTCGAGGACCAGGAGCGGCACCACGGCGTGCGCCTGCCGCTGTTCTTCGACGAAGCGCTGTCGCTGAGCGACCCCGCGCGGTTCCGCGCCGTCGCCGAGGCGCTGCGCGTCCTGGTCGACTCCGGGGACGCGCGGCAGATCGTCTACCTGTCGAGCGATCCGACCGACGTCGCCCGCTTCGAGGCCGCGGGCGGCTCCGTCGCGCACGTCGACCTGGCCGCCGTGCGTCGTCTGGCAACCGTGGCCGAGGAGCTGCCGCCCATGGAGCTCTCTCCGGCGCTCCCCGACCCGCGCGGCCAGAAGCCGGAAGCCTGGGCGCGCCGCATCGGCGTTCCCGGGCTCGACCCGCGCGGGCCGCTGGAGAACGTGCACCTCTTCTACGTGCTGCGCGAGGAGCTGCCCGTGCTGAAGCGCTTCCTCGAGCTCGGAGTCGAGACCCAGGGGCAGCTGCGGGTCCTGCGCGACACGTCGGGGACGCCCGCCTGGCTGGACGAGGGACAGGCGGCCCGCGTCGACGCCTTCGCGCGCATCGTGACGGAGGTCTTCGCCGCCTGGCGGATCGGTCGCGGCGACCCCGTGACCCGCGACGTGCTGATGGAAGCCGGCGTCAGCGATCGGTTCCTCTCCAACCTGGCCGAACTCGCGGCCGACCTGGACGGCGATGCGGGAGCGCTGATCGACGCGCTCGAGCAGCGCGAGGACGAGCGCACCAAGGGCTTCCTCGAGCGCAAGCGCGAGGAGCTGCGCGCCTGGTTCGAGCAGAAGGGCCACCTCGACCAGCGCCCGCGGCTGTCCCGCGACCACGCGCGGGCGCGCGTGCTCGACGCGCTGCGCCTCGAGCTCGAGCGCGACACGGTGTCGCCCGCCGACCTGCGCCAGCGCTTCGAGTGGCTCTGGGACCTGTGCGACCCGCGCGCCCACCTGCGCGACGCGCCGGCGCTGCCGTTTCCGGACTCCCGGTCCGCGACCCCGAGAGCCCGAGGATGACGACCCCCGAATCCGCAACAGACTCGCGCGCAGCGGCGGCCCGTCCGCGGCGGACGGTCGGCGCGATCCTGATCGCCCTGGGACTGGTCGGAATCCTCTGGGGCGTCTTCCACATCCTGAGCGCGGTCAGCGACTACGAGAGCAAGGACTTCGCCCACCGCAAGCGCGACTACGAGGTCCGCAAGACGGTGCACGAGCGCTACCCCGGTGCGCTCTACCGCGCGCTCGCGGGACTGGGGCTCGCGCTGCTGGGTGCTCGTCTGCGGAGCGGCGGAGAACGCGGACGAGGAACCGACGATCCCACTTTGCTTCCGCCTCCGACGGATTAGTCTACGCAGCGTCATGAAACGCCGTCTGTTCGTCGGGTCCATCGCCTGGACCCTCATCGTCACGCTCCTGCACCTGTGGGCCAACGTCGGGTTCGGCCCATTGGCTCGCGGAGTGCGCGAGTCGCTGGGTTTGACCCGGCCCACGCTGCGGGTCGGATTCCTGCCGGTGACATGACACCTCACCTGTCCAGTCGTGGACTGGACCACTTCGCACAGCGAGCGCGGCGCGTTGTTCCAGAGCAAGCGTTACAGCGACTGGCCTACGCTCTCCGAGGACCTGAACACGGGCACGCTCGGGGCGGCGTTCATCCTGGCGCCGATGGCGATGTCGTTGAAACAACGGGGCGTGCCCATCCGGATCGTGTACCTCGGGCACCGCGACGGAACGGCCCTGATGGTCCCCACGGACTCCGACATCGATTCGTTTCGCGACCTGCGGGGTCGCAAGATCCTCGTGCCCTCGCACTACTCCAATCAGTACGTGTGGCTGGCGCGCCTGCTGGACGAGAACGGCATGACGTTCGATGACGTGGACGTGCGGGACTGCCCGCCGCCGGACATGCCGGCGATGCTCGAGACGAGCGCGTGCGACGCGTACCTCGTCGGCGAGCCCCATGCGGCGCGCGCCGAGATGGCGGGAACCGGGCGGGTGCTGCTGCTGACGAAGGACTCGTGGCCGAACTTCATCTCCTGCGTGCTCGTCGTGCGCGAGGAGCTGATCGCCGACCGCCGCGACCTGGTCCAGGAGCTCGTCAGCGGCATCGCGGGGTCGGGCGTGTGGCTCGACGCCAGCATGGAACACCGCATGTCGGCCGCCGAGGTGGCCGGGACGCACTACTACAACCAGAACCCGGATCTCCTGAAGTTCGTGCTGTCGAAGCCGCCCGACCGCGTGAAGTACACCCAGCTCACGCCTCATGCGAAGGACCTGGACGAGATCATGAACCTGTCGGTCGAGCTCGGGATCCTCGAGGAACCGATCGCGTTCGAGGACTACACCGACACGAGCTTCGCCGAGGGCTTCGACGGGGCGCCGTTGCCGATGCCGGCGGATGGAGCGAACCGGAATTGAGGTCACGCGTCGAAGGCTTCGTTCTGCCCGCGGCCGTCATCGCGCTGGTGATCGTTCTGTGGGGCCTGTTCGTGGGCGGCGACGGCATCGCGGACTTCCCGAGCCCCGCGCGCACGGCGCGCGGCTTCGGCGAGCTGCTGGTCGTGCAGCCCGGCGAGCGCCTGCCGCGCTTGCTCTCGTACTCGATCGCCAGCGTGTTCCGCGTCACCTGGGGATTCCTGCTGGCGACCGCGGTGGCGATTCCGCTGGGCCTCGTGATGGGGTGGTACTCGCGCGTCTACACCGCGCTGAACCCGTTGATCCAGATCCTGCGCCCGATCTCGCCGATCGCGTGGATTCCCATCGCGATCCTGATGCTGAAGAACGACGACCCGCGCTCGATCTTCCTGATCTTCATCTCGACGTTCTTCCCGATCACGGTCTCGACGACGGCGGCGGTCCGCAACATTCCCCAGGTGTACATCCGCTCCGCGGCGAACTTCGACTGTCGCGGGTGGCGTCTCTTCAAGAAGGTCGTGCTGCCCGCGGCCTTGCCGCAGGTCTTGACCGGGTTGCGCATCGCGGTCGGCATCGCCTGGCTGGTCGTCGTCGCCGCGGAGATGATCGCGGTCGAGTCGGGTCTCGGCTACCTCATCATCGACGCGCGCAACGCGGGCGGACGCTACGACCTGATCGTGGCTGCGATGATCACGATCGGGGCGATCGGCCTGGTCCTGGACCTCATGATCCGCAAGCTCGAAGCGGCGGACGAGGTGAAGTGGGGGTACGCGCGCCGTGGCTGAACCGAAGGTGAGCATCCGTGGAGTCCGCAAGATCTTCCAGGAGGCCGGCAAGGAGCCGCTGCAAGTCCTCGAGGACATCGATCTCGACGTCGCCGACGGCGAGTTCGTGTGCCTGCTCGGCCCCTCCGGCTGCGGGAAGTCGACGCTGCTGAACCTCTGCGCGGGGTTCGAGGACCACGAGGAAGGCACGATCCAGATCGACGGAGAGCCGGTCCACGGCCCGGATCCGCGCCGGGTGTTCGTGTTCCAGGAGTACGGGATCTTTCCGTGGATGAGCGTGTGGGACAACATCGTCTTCGGTCTCGCCGGCGAGACGGCGGAGCGGAAGCACGAGATCGCCGCGCGCACGATCGAGCTGGTCGGACTCGCGGGTTTCGAGCGAGCGTTCCCGAGCGAGCTCTCCGGCGGCATGAAGCAGCGCGTCGAAGTCGGGCGCGCGCTGGCGGTGGACCCGGACGTGCTCTACATGGACGAGCCCTTCGGGGCCCTGGACAGCCTCACCCGACTGCGGCTGCGCTCCGAGCTCGTGCGCATCTGGGAGGAGGAGCGCAAGACGATCCTCTTCGTGACCCACGACATCGAGGAGAGCGTGCAGCTCGCCCAGCGCGTGGTCGTGATGACCGCGCGCCCGGGCCGCATCAAGACCATCGTCGACCTGTCGGAGCTCGGTCATCCGCGCGACCTCGACGCCCCCGAGTACATCGCGGCGCGCGACCAGCTGTTCGAAGCGATGGGCGTCTCGACCATGGTCTAGCGTGAACGCGTCGCTCCTCAAGCTCGGGCAGGACATCCGCGGGAGCTACTGGTTCCTCCCGACCTTGATGGTCCTCGCGGCCATCGGGCTGTCGTTCGGCACCATCTACCTCGACTCGACGCGCAGCGCGGAGTGGATCCAGTCCTACCCGTGGCTCTACTACGGACGGACGGAGGGTGCACGCGCGACGCTCTCGGCGATCGCGGGGTCGATGATCACGGTCGCGGGCGTGACCTTCTCGATGACGATCGTCGCGGTCTCGTTCGCCTCCGCGCAGTTCGGGCCGCGCCTCATCGGCAACTTCATGCGCGACCGCGGCAATCAGGTCACGCTGGGGACGTTCATCTCCACCTTCGTCTACTCGCTGCTGACGCTGCGCACGGTCCGCAGCCCGGCGGACGGCGATTCCGAGAACACGCTCGCGGCGTTCGTGCCGCACCTCTCCGTGCTGACCGCGATCCTGCTCGCCCTCGCGAGCGTCGCGGTGCTGATCTACTACATCCACCACATCCCCGAGACGATCAACATCGGGAACATCACCGCGCAGCTCGGGCGCGAGCTGAAGTCGAGCGTGTGCTCGCTGTTCCCCGAGTCGATCGCGGAGGGTGACGCGTCGGCCGACGAGGCCGAGATCGGGGCCGAGATCGAGCCGGGGCGCGGCGTCTCGACGTTGGTGCGGATGGAGACCGAGGGGTACCTGCAAGCCGTGGACGACGAGAGCCTGATGCGCATCGCCTGCAACAACGACCTCGTCCTGCGCATCCAGTACCGCCCGGGCGACTTCGTCGTGGAGGGGGACGTCGTCGCGGAGGCGTGGTCTTCCTCGAGCGTCAGCAACGAGGTCGTCCGCACCCTGCGCACCTGCTTCGCCTGCGGGCGGGAGCGGACCGCGACGCAGGACACGCTCTTCCTCGTCGACCAGCTCGTCGAGATCATGACGCGCGCGCTCTCGCCCGGACTGAACGACCCCTTCACGGCGTCCAACTGCATCGACTGGCTCGAAGTCGCCCTGCGCGAGCTCGTGCAGCGCGAGGTCCCCGGGGCTCGGCGCTACGACGAGAGCGGCGCGCTGCGCGTCGTGGCGCATCCGGTCTCGATCGAGCGCTTCGCCGCGTGCATGTTCGACGGCTCGGTGCAGTACGTCTCCGCCGACCGCAACGCGTCGCTGCGGATGATGAAGGCGATCGCCGAGGCCATCGTGGCCGCGCGGCGCACCACCGACCGCGAGGTGCTGCTCGAGCACGCCGCCGCGCTGGACGAGGCCTGTCAACAAGCCCTGCCCCGGCAGCGGGACCGCGACCAGGTCACGGCTCGCCACCGCGAGCTGCTCGCACTCCTGGCCGACGGCGGCGAACTCCGCCGCCTGCGCGACGGCCAGGGCTGGCTGGGCGGCACGGCCTAGAAGCGGAAGAGCGCGTCCAGGGCCGCAGTGTCCGACGTGCGGCGTGAGGCGTTGCCCGCGCCGTGCAGGACTGGAGTGACGTGGCGTGGCGGCCGGCGTCAGCGTGAACCGTCCGCCGAGGACGGCCGTCTACTCGTCCTCGTCTTCCTCGTTCGCGCCGAGGCCCCAGAACTCGTTCCACACGAACTGCTGGGAGGCGGAGAGCTTCGGGGTTTCGCTGGGGACCTCGAAGTCCTTCTTGGTCTCGTTCCACCACTTGCGCCAGAGGTCGGGGCTGTTGCCCTGGTCGGTGCCCGTCAGCAGGTAGAGCGAGATGCGCACGTCGCCGACGTAGTTGTCGAGTTGCTGCCGGCTGACCTTGTGCGTCATCGAGACCAGGCCGTCGAGCGCCTCCGCCGTCCGGATCTTGCCGAGGCCGAGGATCCGTGCGCGCACCGACTCGTTGGAGGTGCCCTTGCTGAAGGGCTTGTCCGTCAGGATGTCGATGGAGCTCTCGGCGGCGTGCCAGCCGAGGGCCTTCATGAACGGCGCCTGGATCGCCGTCTCGTCGTGGACGGCCTTCTTGTTCTTCTTGTAGTAGCTCTCGAGGACGTCGACCGCGCCTTCACGGGTGTTGTGGCGCAGCGCCTCGAGGGCGGCGACGACGACCTTCGTCTCGCGGTCCTTCAGGTAGTGGCCGATGGCCTCGCAGACCTTCTCGTCCTGCACGCGTCCGAACTCGCGCAGGGCGCCGAGCCGTGCCTCGACCTCCTTGGCCTTGACGGAGGCCTCGAGGCCTTCGACGGCCTGCTGGACCTCCGGGGAGGTCTCCTCGAGAGCGGCCGGCGCGAGGCCGGGCGCGAGACTCGGTGCGGGAACGGTCGGTGTCGCGAGCGCGAGGAGGGCGGCGAACTGGATCCACATGACGGTGAGATTCTCGTTGGAGTTGCGGCGGCGCGGGGGGCTGCGGGGGGGGAGAAATAGCCTATCCGAAGCGGCCCGCGCAGCGGAAGGCCGGCTGCGTGACGGGGACCGTGCGAAGGCGCGCAGCGGCCGGATGGGCTCGGCCAGGGGGGGCTCGGCCAGGGGCCGTTGCGCGTCAGGAGACCGCGGCCTTGCGCTCGATGACGGCGTCGAGTTCCTCGCGCAGCCTGGCGAGGATGTCGTCGTACGAGAACGCGCCGACCTCTTCGGGGCCGCGCTTCAGGTTGACGAAGTTCGGGCCGCACCACAGGCCGAGGTCGGCGTCGTCGGTCTCGCCGGGGCCGTTCACGCGGCAGCCCATGACGGCGATCGTGACGTCGTGTTCGGCGGCGTAGGTCGTCATCTTCTTGACGTCCTCGGCCAGCTCGATGAAGCGTTCGTTCTCGACGCGCGAGCACGAGGGGCACGCGATGATGTTCAGGCCGTCGAAGAAGTTCGGCGGGACGGAGCGGAAGCGTCCGTTCGAGATGTCGTCGATGAGCTGGCGACCGACCTCGATCTCCGTGCCCTTGTCGTCGAACGGCACGGTCAGCGAGACCCGGATCGTGTCGCCGACGCCGCGCGACAGCAGCTGCTCGAACGCGATGCGCGTCTTGATGATCCCGTCGGGCGGCATGCCGGCCTCGGTCACGCCGAGGTGCAGCGGGACGTCGGGGCGCTGCTCGGCGAAGCGCTGGTTGGCGTCGATCACGAGGCGCGGATCGGAGTCCTTGATCGACACGACGTAGTCCGTGAATCCGAGCCCGTCGACGATCTCGCAGTGCTCCAGCGCGCACTGCGCGATGGCGCCGACGTGGTCCTCGCCGAAGCGCTGCTTGTACTCGGGAGCGATCGAGCCGGCGTTCACGCCGATGCGTATGGCGCAGTCGTGCTTCTGGGCCTGCTCGACCAGGAACGCCACCTTGTCGCGGATCGGCTTCTGCTTCTCGTGGTGGTGCAGGTGGCCGGGGTTGTAGCGGACCTTGTCCACGAACGGCGCGACCTTCTCGACCAGCCGGTAGTTCTCCTGCAGGTCGACCGAGAGGCGCGCGTCGCTGGCGTCGCGGATGTGCTGCAGGGCCGCGACGTCCGCCTGGCTGTCGATCGCGATGCGGATCAGGTCCGCACCGGCGCGTTCGAGGATGCGCACCTGGCGCATCGTGGCCTCGACGTCCTGGGTGCGCGTCGCGGCCATGCTCTGCACGGCGATCGGGGCGTCGCCCCCGATCTCGAGGTCGCGGACGCGAATCTTGCGAGTCTTGCGCGCGGGAATCATGGGTCTTGGATACGAGATCGCGGCCCGTGGGCCGTCGTGGTCGGGGACGCAGGAGTCTAGGTCGGGACGGAACGGCGCCCCCGGCAGATTCTCCCCAAAAAGCCACCCCGGACGTTCGCGGGGCCTCGGAGTCGCAGGTAGGGGGGAGAACCCTCCCACGCTTCGCGGGGCTTCGGACGCGCGTATCCCCTCACGCGGTCCGGGTGTGGCAGGCGTGGAAGAGTCCCCTGAATAGCTTCCCTACGACCCCGCCCGGTCCCCGCCGGGGCGGGGTCGTTTCCCCATGGGCCCGTGCGAGGCCGCTCGTAGCGGTCTCGGCGACCGGCCGCGGGGGGGGTCAATCGCCCCGCGCTCATTCGCTACAATGGGCGGGCTCGAAGCATGAAAGCCAAGACCGTCGTCATCGGCGGGGGCGTGATGGGCGTGAACATCGCCATGCACGCCGCCCGCAAGAGTGATCCGCTCCGCGAGCCGGTCGTGCTGCTCGAGCGGGGCACCCTCGCGTCGGGATCGTCGGGTCGCTCGGGCGCGATCCTGCGCACCTTCTACACCGACCGCGTGACCGCCGCGATGGCGCGCGACTCGCTGCGCCGCTACGCGAACTTCCAGGGCCGCACCGGGCGCTCGATCGGCTTCACGCGCTCCGGCGTGCTGACCCTGTCCGGCACCGAGGCTGCCTCGGAGAGCGGCGCGCACGTCGAGATGATCCGCAGCAACGTCGCGATGATGCAGTCGATCGGCATCGACGTGCGCGTCGTCGAGCACGACGAGATCCGGCGCCTGGCGCCCGGGATCGAGGCCTCCGAGGGCACGATCGGCGCCTACGAGCCCGGCGGCGGCCTCGTCGATCCGGTGGCGGCCGTCGAGGCCATCGCGGCCCTCGCTCGCGACTACGGCGCCACGACCCGCCTCGGCACGCCGGTGACCGAGATCCGCATCGAGGGCGGCCGCGTGCTGGGCGTCGAGACGCCCACCGGTAGCATCGACGCCGAGCAGGTCGTCGTGTCCGCGGGACCCTGGGCGCGCACCGTGCTGTCGCGCGCGGGCATCGACCTCCCGCTGCGCGTCGTGCGGCCCGAGCAAGCCTTCCTCTCGATGCCGGTCCGCGACGTCGAGCTGGACCTGGCCCCCCTCGAGGCCGTGCCCGAGTCGGACCTGAGCGACACGCGCTTCTCGTCGTCGGGCTCCGACGGCCCTCCGCCGCCGCATCCGATCCTGCTCGACCTGGAGCTCGGCTACTACTCGAAGGTCGAGCCCTTCAAGGAGCGCACGCGCATCGGGCGCATCGACTACTCGAACGACCTCGAGCTCGAGGACCCCGACGCGATCGACGAGGAGGTCGGCGACGACTTCCGTCGGGACGCGCGCATGGCCCTCTGCCGCCGCATGCCGATGTACCGCGACGAGGACGAGCTGGGCGCCGAGGCCGCCTGGTACACGCTGACCCCCGACGGACAGGCGATGCTCGGCCCGGTCCCCGGCGTCGAGGGCCTCTACGTCTGCGCCGGCTTCTCCGGCCACGGCTTCAAGCTCGCGCCCTCGGTGGGCGAGGGCCTGTCGCAGATGCTCGCCGGCCAGCC
>CAYGPA010000155.1:0-10488 GCA_964351535.1 uncultured Planctomycetaceae bacterium | reverse complement strand
CCGCGGCGAGCAGCGCCAGCACGCCGATGCACACACGCCAGCGCAGGAGCGTCGGCTCGTCGACCGCGCGCAGCCAGTCGAGCAACGCCGACTGACCGGCCAGCAGGTCCGCGAGCGTGGAGGTCGCGTCGTCGCGCCCTTCGGCTTCGAGGCGCGCCGTGTACTCCACCCGCTTGCGCGCGAGCTCGTCGGAGCGACGCAGAAACTCGTCGAGCGAGGCCAGGTCCGCGGGATCCGTCAGCACCGCGTCCGCGCGCTCCGCGACGATCCCCAAACGGTCGCGCAGCGCATCCGCGCGCGCGGTCACGGCGGCGCGTTCGCTGCTGCGGCGGGTGCACTCGTTCTCGAGGGTGCGCAGTCCCTCGACGCGTTCGTCCAGCTCGCGCAGGGCGCGGGCCACGGCGGCGTCGTCGCCGTCCTCGGACTCCACGTCGGAAACCGCCGCATCCGACGCGGCGCGGCGCGCCTTGCCGAGCTCGCTCTCCTCCCGCGTCCGGCGCGCGGTGAGCTCCTTCAGGCGCGCGCGCTCCTGCCCGCTCAGGAGCGACATCCCGGAGGGGAAGCTCGCCAGGCGCTCCTCGACGGTGCGCAGGTTCTGCCGCGCGCGCGCCAGGTCGAGGGCCGTCTCGATCCGCCGGCGCTCGGCGTCGGCGACGCGCGCGACCTCGAGGCGCTGCTCGAGCTCCGGTCGGCCCTCCAGCGCCCTGGCGAGCTCCGCGTGCGCGTGCTGGCAGCGGCGCAGCTCCTGGCGCGCCTCGCGCAGCGCCTTGGCGTCCGTGGAGCCCTCGCGCGGGCGCAGTTGAAAGCGCTCGCGCACGGCCGCGAGGTCGTAGCCGCCGAGCATCTCGCGCGCGATGGCCTCGGCGAGCTCGCCGTCCTTGTTCTCGGGCGCGCCCCGATCGAGCGCGAGCAGGTCCTCGGCGCCGATCGAGAAGCAGCGGGCGAGCTGTTCGCCCGGAACCGGAGGCGCCTCGACGTCGCGTCCGTCGCGCTGCCAGCGCGGGTGCTTGCCGTCGAGCTCGACCGTCCACGTCGCGTCGTCCAGCACCCACTTCGCGCGGACCGAGAGCGAACCGGAGCGCTCGAAGCGCGGCCAGAGGAGCGCGCGGACGGCGCGCGCGACCGACGTCTTGCCCGAGGCGTTCGGGCCCGAGACGACCGTCAGCCCGGGGCCGAGCTCGACGGTGAACGGCTCGTCGATGCCCGGCGTGCGCAGGAGCTGGAGGCTCTCCAACCTCACGCCTGGGCCTCCCCCTGCGCGAGCAGCTCTTCGAGCGCCTTCTCCGCGGCGGTCGCCAGCAGCGCGCGAACGTCGTCGTCGCTCAGGTCGGCCGGCTGCAGGTCGAGCCACGGACGCGCGTCGGCGGAGCGGCGCATCGACTCGCGCGCGGCCGCGACGAGGTCGGCGGCGGCGGAGTCCCCGCGCTGCAGAGCCATCAGTCTGCGCGCGAGCAACCCCGGTGCGTCGGCACCGCTCGCGAGGCTCTCGAGGTCGCAGTCCACGCGCCACGCCGGCGTGATGCGCTCGACGAACAGCAGCGTCCCGTCGACCTCGCGGCGCAGGTGGGCGTGCGCGTGGATGTTCGCGACGAACTCGCGCAGCTCGCGCGAGATGCGCGTGCGCCCCGTCAGCCGGATGCGCACGCCGAGCGCGCGCGTGTGGTCCAGCTGCGCGTCGAGATCCTCCGCCAGGGCCAGCAGCGCGCGCGGGAGCGCGGCCTCGAGGTCGTGGGCCGACACCCAGTCGCCCACGTCGACGTCGAGCTGCTCCCACCGCAGCGGAGCGAGCGGCAGGTGCTCGCAGGCGAAGCCCGCGTTCGTCCAGCGCAGGTGCCACGGCCCGTGCACGCCGCGCTCGCTCGGGTCCAGCGGGGAGAGCGACCCGAGGTAGCCCGTCGGACGGCCGCCGACCGTCGCGAGCGACGGGGCGTGGACGTGCCCGAGCAGCCACGCGTCGACCGGTGCGCGGGCCAGCTCCTCGCGCGCCACGGGGGCGTACGGACTCGCGGCCGCGTCGAGGTCGGCGTGCAGCATCCCGATGCGCGGCACGTCGTGGTCGGTCGGCACGGAGAGCTCCCGCAGCGGACTCTCGAGCACCCGGCGCTCGGGGAACGACCAGCCCAGCAGCTCGAGCCGATCCGCGTGCCGCACGATTTCCCAGCGACCGCCCTTGCCGAGCAGGTGGAAGCCCTCGATCGCGCGCGCGAGGCGCGGCAGGGCCTCGACGTCGTGGTTGCCGGCCACCGCGTAGACCCCGATCCCGGCGTCGACCAGCCGACGAACGCCGGACTCCAGGTGGTAGTAGGCCTCGAACCAGTGGTTGTCGGACTCCACCACGTCGCCGGTGAGCAGCACGCAGTCCACCTCGCGCTCGATCGCCGCGTCGACGGCGCGGTGCCAGGCCGCCTTGGGCGACAGGTCCGCGGGGTCGACGTGGTGTTCGGAGAGGTCGCCCGGGAGGCGACTCGGCCGGCGCCCGAGGTGGACGTCGCCGATGGCGAAGAGCGAGAGGTCCATGCCGTCAACAGGAAGACCCAGTGTCGTGGGTCTTCGCGGGCGATCAAGCGGCGTGTCGAGGCCGGGAGGCGGCCGCGGTCAGGGGCGCGCGGACTCGCGGGCCGAGGCGTGGTACTTGTCGAACGTCAACACGCCCGCGATCTGCTCCGCGTCGACGTCGCGGCCGGCGATGACGCTGGCGCTCTTCGTCTCGAAGCTGACGGCCGCCACGCGCACGCCCTCGACGTCCATCAAGAGCTCGTGCAGCTTGATCGGGCAGCCGTTGCAGCACATCCCCTCCACGTCGAACGTGTGCACGACCTCGCCGTCGGCGGGCGCGGAGCCGAGCACCTCGGGGATGACGGCGTGGACGACCCGGGGCTCGGTCGGCGGCGCGTAGGTCGGGTCCTCCGAGCGCTGGGCGACCCAGAGGGCGCCCCCGCCGGCCGCGGCGACGAGCAGGATGGGGAGGAGCTTCACGCCCCCGATCCTAACCGCCCGGGCCAGCCGGCACCGACGGCGAGTTCGGCGGGGCCGGACCTCGGAGGGTCCGGGGGGGTCCGGGGCGCTCGAGGAGGCCGGCTGGAAGAAGGCCCGAGTGGGCGAAGAGCCCCGGACTCGCGGAGGATGGATGTCCTCGCGCTCGTCCGGCGCTCTTCTCCCCCGCTTCCCTGCCGGGAAGCTCTCGGTCGATCCACGCGGTGGCGTACTCCCCCCCGGGTGCACGACGGGCGTGGACCGCTCCTCTCAGCCCCCTCGTTCCCCTCCTGGATTGCTGTGACGGGGATCGTCGTCCCGTCGGTCGGCTTCGGGGTCACGCGCTCCGTGACCGCCGGGCCGTGTCGAGTGCCCCCCCTGGGCCGCGTCCGGGTAGTGGTGTCCGTTGGAGGTTCCGTTGCTCCCCGGAGGCGTGGCGCCGGCCGCGCCGTTGCTGCTGGCCGGCGGGGGCTCCTGAGAACCGGAGACATCCTCCACGAGGCCCTGCCGCGCGAGGTAGCCCGCGAGGTGGGGTGAGCGGTCGCAGTACACGTAGAGGGCCAGTTGTCCAGCCGTAACGCCCAGCTTGGGGGCAAGTCGGGGGATCGTGGCTTCCGATGGAAACCGGTTCCCGGCCTCCATCTCCCGGACGAACGTGTACGAGAGCTC
This sequence comes from uncultured Planctomycetaceae bacterium, assembly GCA_964351535.1. Taxonomy (GTDB): domain Bacteria; phylum Planctomycetota; class UBA1135; order UBA1135; genus JAUIDW01. Next base: position 6,846 of record CAYGPA010000155.1, on the reverse strand, counting down.
GAGTTCACGGGCGAACTCCGCCCGACTGCGCTTTCCGCGCCGGTCGAGCAGGAGACCGCCGAGTCGTGTTCGCTGGTTGTCCTCCACCACCTGTTAGGAACGTCAACCCTCCGAATCGAGGCGCTCGAATTGACGCGAAGTTGCCCTGTTCGGTGCAAGTGCTTCTCGAGAATGAACTTGCGCACACCCCGGACCCTGACGAGAGGGTCCGCTCGCTTGTCGTTCCCCCGCCGCCCGCCGACAATTCCAAGCTGCCCATGAGCCACTCCGACCCCGTCTCCGCGTCCTTCGAAGAGGCCGCCCGCACCCTCCAGGCCTTCCGGGAGTCCCCGGACGGCCTCCCCTCCGTCCAGCGGTTCGTCGACGCCGCCGCGGAGGCCTTCCGCCGGGGCGGCAAGATGCTCGCGTGCGGGAACGGCGGCAGCATGTGCGACGCCATGCACTTCGTGGAGGAGTGGACCGGCCGCTTCCGCGGCGACCGCGCGGCCCTGCCCGCCGTGGCCTTCTCCGACCCGAGCCAGCTCTCCTGCATCGCCAACGACTTCGGCTACGACGAGGTCTTCGCGCGCCAGGTCGAGGCCGTCGGCCGCGAGGGCGACCTGCTGCTCGCCATCTCGACCAGCGGCAACTCCCCCAACGTGCTGCGCGCGGTCGAGGTCGCGAAGCAGCGCGGCATCACGACCATCGGCCTGCTGGGCAAGGGCGGCGGCAAGCTGCGCGACCAGGTGGACGTCCCGATCGTCGTCCCGCTCGCGACGACCTCCGACCGCATCCAGGAGGTCCACATCAAGGTGATCCACATCGCCATCGAGGCCGTGGAGCGCCGCGTGTTCCCGGAGAACTACTAACAGAGTTCTCGGGCTAGCCGCCGGGGCCCGTCAGCTTCGCGCGCCACGTCGCGGCTCCCGCCTCGTCACTCCGCCGCTCGCAGCTCTCGACGAGCAGGTTCAGGCACTCGATCGTCTTCGGGTCGGCGGTTCCCAGGATGCGCGCGTGCTCCTCGTAGCAGTCCGGCCCGAGCGCGTCGCACTCGTCCCAGCGCTCGCCCTTCACCGCGACGAACAGGCCGATGTTCCTGGCCTTGAGCGTCAGCGGGTGCTCCGGCCCCAGCGTCGCGAGGCGAATCCGCAGCACCTCCGCGATGGATTCCGCGGCCCGCTCGTACTCGCCCGCGAGGTAGAGGGACTCGGTCAGCTGCTGGATCTCCTCGGCGACCGCGGGGTAGTCGAAACCGACTCCGGCGAGCGAGCGCTGCAGGAGTTCCTCGCGAACGGCCGCGGCGCCTTCTTCGTCCCGCAGGCTTCCCCGCACGACCGAGAGGTTGACCAGCGTGCGCGTGACGTACGGGTGCTCGTCGCCCAGGGACCGTCGACGCCCGGCCAGCACGTCGTGGAGGATCTCCGCCGCGCCGGCCTCGTCGCCCTGTTTGTAGAAGACGTTGCTGAGGTTCTCGAGGCGCATGAGGGTCAAGGGGTGGTCCTCGCCGTGCAGCTCCTTCGACCCCTCGTACACACGCCGCGCCCAGGTCTCCGCCTCGTCCAGGTCGCCCGTCGCGAGGTGCAGCATCGAGATGTTTCCGGAGATCGTCAGCGTCCGCTCGTGACGTTCGCCGAGCAGTCGCCGCAAGCCCTCGTAGGACTCGAGCAAGTACTCCTCGGCCTCCGCGGGACGCCCCAGGCCCCGCAGCGCCGTGCCCAGGCTGTTGAGCGAGGTCAGCGTGTCGAGGTGATCGTCCCCGAGCGTGCGGCGCTGCACCTCGAGGACCTCGCGATAGACCGCTTCGGCCTCCTCGAGGCGGTTCTGGTCGAACAAGAGGAGTGCGCCCTTCGCCCGGTAGAGCAAGAAGTCGGGGTGCTCGTCGCCCAGCACGCGGCGCACGTTCTCCCGGGCTTGCGTGAAGAGCGCCTCCGCCTCCTCGAACCGCCCCATGAGCTTGTAGAGCTCCGCGACGTCCGCGAGCGCGATCAACGTCTCGGGGTGATCCTCACCGAGGGTGCGCCGACGCGTCTCCAGGCCCTCGAGACACAGCGGCTCGGCCTCCTCGAACCGGGCGGTGTCCTGGTAGAGCCCGCCGAGCACGTTGACCGCGGCGAGCGCGAGCTCGTGCTCGTCACCGAGCGTGCGTCGCGCCGTGTCCAGGGCCTCGCGCGCCAGCGTCTCGGCTTCGTCGTAGGCGTTGCGGCGGTGCAGGAGCTGGCTCAACGCCAGCAGGCCATCCAGGGTCGCGGGGTGCTCCGGCCCCAGAACGCCGCGCAGTCGCGCGACCGACTCGCGGAGGAGCGTTTCGGCCTCGGCGAAGCGCGATTGCCGGGTCAGGACGACCCCGAGCGCGGTCGACAGCCGCAGCGCCTCGGGGTTCTCGACGCCGAGCAGCTCGCGCCGGGTCGCCGCCGCCGACTCGAGCAGCTCCTCGGCCCGGTCGTAGAGACCGAGGCCCGTGTAGACCTCGGCCATCGCGGCCATCAGCTCCGACCGGATTTCGGGCTGATCGGCCAGCTCGCGATCGATGCGGTCCGCGCCGCGGTCCAGGATCTCGCGCGCGGTCACCGTCTCGCCGCGCGCCTGGCTCGGGTCGGAGACCTCGAACATCGCGATCATGAAGTCGAGCGCTCGACGCGAAGTCTCGGCCTGCCGGGTCGCGCGCGCCTCGGAGGCGACCGACCGGGAGTACAGCAGCGCGAGGCCGATCGAGGCGACGAGCAGCGTCGCGGCGACGACCGCGCCGGCCCCCACGGCCAGGCGGTTGCGGCGCACGAACTTCTTCAGGCGATACGTCTTGCTGGGCGGCGACGCGAGGACCGGCTCGTTCCGCAGGTGTCGCGTGAGGTCGTCGGCCAGCTCGAGAGCCGTCGCGTAGCGGCGCTCGCGGTCCTTCTCGAGCGCGCGCAGGACGATCCAGTCGAGATCTCCGCGCAGCGTGCGCGTGAAGGAGCTCGTCGGGGTGCCGTGGCTCCTCGCGACGCGCTCGATCTCCCCGCCGAGCTCGCTGACGCGCGTCGACGGCTTGGGCGGAGTCACCTCCTGGATGTTGTACAGCAGCTCGCTCAGGTCGTTCAGGCCGCCCTTCGAGCGCGCGAACGGCGGCGTACCGGTCAGGAGCTCGTACAGCACGATGCCCAGCGAGTACACGTCGGCGCGCGTGTCGACGTCCTGCGCCGCGGCCTGTTCCGGCGGCATGTACTCCGGCGTCCCCATGACCTGGAAGGCCTCGGTGGCGAGGCTCGAGTCCGTCAGCGGCTTCTCCAGCGCCTTGGCGATCCCGAAGTCGATGACCTTGGGCCGCGGCTCGCCGTCGACGACCGTGACGAGGATGTTCGAGGGCTTCAGGTCGCGGTGCAGCACGCCCTTCTGGTGCGCGTGCTGCACGGCGAGGCAGACCTGCCGGAAGAGCGCGATGCGTTCCGGCGTCGGCAGCTCCTCGCGGTCGCAGTACTCCGTGATCGGGACGCCCGCGACGAGCTCCATCACGAAGTAGGGCCGGCCGGTCTCCGTCGCGCCCGCATCGAAGACCTTGGCGATCGACGGGTGGTCCATCCGCGCCAGCGCCTGCCGCTCCGCCTCGAACCGCGCGACGATCTGTCGCGTGTCCATGCCGAGCTTGATGATCTTCAGCGCGACCTCGCGCTGGACCGGATGCATCTGCTCGGCGCGAAAGACCGTCCCGAAGCCGCCCTCGCCGATCGCTTCGACGATGCGGTAGTGACCGAGCATCGTCCCCGGACCCTCGCCCGGAAGCTCGCCGGCGGGCAGGGGTTCCGGCTGGGCATCGGGGCTCTGCATGCGGGCCACCCTACACGCAGATCCGCTGCAGCGGGCCCGCGAGCGCGGGTCGCGGGCGACGACGCCCGGAAGGCCTCAGATCGAGTCGAGGCCCCAGGCGAAGGGCTCGAGCGGCAGGCGCGAGAAGTCGGCCCCGGCCGCGCGCTCGACGCGCTCGAGGTGGAAGCGGTCGCCCCGCGCGGGGAAGAGCAGGCTCAGGAGCTCCGTGCGCGGCACGGTGACCGCGGCGCGCGAGCCCGCGATGCGGACACCCGTCGGACCGTCCGCGGAGACGACGGGTTCGAAGGTCGTGTCGACCGCCACGTCGCGCAGCAAGCGGGTGGTCGAGTCGATATCGAGGATCTTGCCGAGGCCCAGGATTCCGACCAGGCCCTCGCAGCCCAGTCGTTCGAGCTCGCCGTGCAGTTCCTCGGAGCCGGACGGCGTCATCAGGAACACGTCGCCGTTGTCGCTGCGCAGCATCGCGCGCTCCATGTGCGAGCGCACGAGGCCGAGGATGATCTCGACCGGGCCGGCCCACTCGTGCACGACGTGGCGCAGGTCCTCGCCGCGCCCCATGCAGGCGTAGCCGACCATCTGGCCGCCGCTCTCGGCGACGAGGGTGTCGACGCCCGGGGCGGCGAGGAGCTGCTCGGTCTCGACCGTGGTGCGGTCGATGCGCTGCGGGTGTCCGACGTACAGCGCGTGGATGCCGGCGGCGTCGCCCTCCTGCGCGACGCGCACCGATTCGCAGCGGGGCAGGAGCAGGCGCAGGTCCGCGGGAATCGCGAAGTCGACCTCGACGCCCATCGGTCGCCATCCGCGCGCGAGGTAGAAGTCCGCGTCGTCGGCCCAGAGCAGCGCGAAGTGGCAACCGCTGCGCGTCAGGCGCTCCTCGGCGTCGATCAGGACGCGCGTCGCGAGGCCGCGCTGGCGAAAGTCCGGATCGGTCGAGACGGAGCCGATCAGGCCGCCGCGCACGGCGATGCCGTCGACCAGGAAGTCGCGGACGAGCGTCGTGCAGGCGGAGCGCACGTCGCCATCCTCCTCGACCGACACGATCTCGCCGCTGGCCGCGGCTCCGAAGACGAGCGGGTAGTCCGGCGCGATGTCGGCGCCGTCGCGCAGCACGTTCTCCATCAGGGAGACCGCGCGGTGGCGTTGCGTCTTCTTGGACTTCACGACTCGAGGTCGTCCTCGCCGCGCTGCACGCTCTCGCGGTAGGCGGCCAGGAGTTGATCGCGCAGCGAGAGTGCATCCTCGAGCGACGCGCGCGCGGTCGCGACGGCTCCGGCCAGCTCGGCCGGCTCGTGCAGTCCCTGCGCGGCGCGGTCCAGCTCCTGCGCGCGGTCCACGAGGCCGTCGAGCAGGGCCTTGAAGCTCGAGCCCGATGAGGCGGGAGCTGCGGCCGGATCCGACGCGCGCGCCTCCGCGGACGAGGAAGCGGCGATTCCCGCGCGGGGCGCGAGGCCATCGGAACGAAGCGGGGTGAGTTCGGGTCCCATGGGATTCCGGGGCGTTACCGCAGGAAGTTGAGCAGGCTCGTCTGCAGGAGACGCACGCCGCTGGCCTGGGTGGTCTCGAGCGCCTGCTGCGCCTGGGCCATGTCGAGGACGACCTGGCTCACATCGGCATCCCGGCGGTCGGAAATGAGCCCCTCGAGCTGCAGATTCGAGTCCTGGAAGCGCTGCTCCAGGCCCGTCATGCGCGCGCTGCGGGCACCCAGGACCCCCAGGCCCCGCAGGACGTGGTCGTGGTTGCGGTCCAGCTCGGTCAGGCGCTGCCCCAGCCGGTCCTGGACCTGGGCCGTGGTCAGGCCGTCGGCGTTGCGCAGGTCCTCGGCGATCCCCTGCAGCGTGTCGAACAGGTTGACCGTGCCGCCGAACTCGACGAGCTCGTTGCCGGCGCGGTGGATGTTGCGCGTGTCGACGTGCAGCACGGTGCCCGCGGCTTGGTCCGTCAGCTTCAAGTCGGCGTTCGCGAAGTCGATCGGGACGTACGTGTTCCCGTCGATCGACAGCGAGCCGTCTCCGAACACGCTGCTGCTCGAGCTGGTGCCGTCGAAGCCCGACTGATCCGCGTAGAGCACCGCGCCCGACTCGTTCACGAGGCGCACGCTGCTGGACGCCGGATCGGCGGGGTCCGGGAGCCCGACGGTGTCGCCGTTGTCGAGCTGCACGGTGCCGGCGGCCGCGTCGACCGTCAGCGTGTGCGCGCCCAGGATCGAGTCGCTCCCGTTCGCGGCGAAGGCGAGGCCCGAGCCGAGCGTTCCGCTGGTCGCGTCGTGGCGCAGCTCGAGGTACGTGTAGCCGACGCCCTGATCGGTCGACGTGCCCGACGCGGCGCCGGTCAGGCCGGCGAAGTTCGTCCCGCCGGCGTCGCGACCGGCGAAGATCTCGTGGCCCGGGACGGTGGCCTCGATGGTCGACTCCCGGCCGACGGCGAGGCGCAGGGACTCGTCGTTGCCGGCGTAGCGGACGGTCTCGCTCCCGTTTCGACTCTGGCTCGTGAACGGCGGCGCGTTGCTGGTTCCGGCGAAGAGGTACTGGCCGCCGAGCTGCCGGTTGGCGATCTCGATGGCCTGCTCGCGGAGCTCCTCGATCTCGATCGCGATCGATGCGCGGTCCGAGTCCGTCAGCGTGCCGTTCATGCCCTGGACGACCAGCTCGCGCACCCGCGTGATCTGTTCACTGACGTCCTGCGCGGAGCTTGCGGCGGCGTCCAGGATCGAACGCGCGTCGTGGACGGCGTCCGCGTAGCGCTCCCCGCTGGCGAGCTGGCGCTGGAAGCCCGCGGCCTCGGCGAAGTCCACCGGATCGTCGGACGGCCGCAACAGCCGGCGCCCGCTGCTGAGCTGCTCCTGGGCGCGGATCGAGCTGCGCGTTCCGTCCAGGAGGCCCATGCGGACCAGGTTGAAGATCGAACTCTGTGTCGGGCGAATGGTCATCGTGGGCTCCGTCCGTCAGACGATCGACATCAGGTCGTTCGTCACGTCGCTCATCACGCGGATGAACTGGGAGGCGGCCGTGAACGCCTGCTCGTACTCGAGCATGTTCACGAGCTCCTCGTCGATGTTGACGCCGCTGA
>CAYGPA010000154.1:0-10495 GCA_964351535.1 uncultured Planctomycetaceae bacterium | reverse complement strand
CAGTTCACCGAGTTCGACGCCCACTACTTCCCCGGCGCCGACACGCGCATCACGCGCATGTCCGAGCCGAAGAACTACGCCGCCCTGACCGAGCCGAAGGGCAGCACCGTGCTGTGCGCCGAGCTGCCCTGCCAGGTGGGCGACGACGTCTGGTCCCTGTCCGACGGCGAGCTCGGCGAGCTCTTCGCGCGCGACGTGGCGAACGCCGGGATCCCGTTTCCCTCCGCGCCCGTCGAGGTCTGGACGCGCCGCCTGCCCCAGGCCTATCCGGTCTACCTCAACGGCTACGAGGAGCCCTTCGGCCTCCTGGACCGCTGGGTCGAGGAGCAGCCCCGCGTCCTCTCCTACGGACGCCAGGGCCTCTTCGCGCACGACAACACCCACCACGCGCTCGCCATGGCCTATCGGGCCGTGGAGTGCCTGAACGGCGGGGAGTTCGACCGGGAGGCCTGGGGGCGCCACCGCGAGGCCTTCGCGAAGCACGTCGTCGAGGATTAGCCCCTCCGCTCCGCGCGGGTCTCGTAAGATCTCTGCCCCACCTTGCCGACAGGGAAGACATGAAGGTTCTCGACCGCATCACTCGCCACGCCCGGATCACCGCCAAGGCGTATCAGGATCTGCCCAGCCCGCCGTTCCTGATCCTCTTCATCAACTCGATCTGCAACCAGAAGTGCGAGCACTGCTTCTACTGGAAGAACCTGAACCGCAAGGACGACCTCACGCAGGAGGAGCTCTTCGAGCTGTCGCGCTCGATGGGCCGGATCGAGAACCTGAACCTCTCCGGCGGTGAGCCCTTCCTGCGGCCCGACTTCGCCGAGGTCTGCAAGCAGTTCATCCGCCACAACGGCGTGCGGCAGATCTACGTGCCGACGAACTCGTACTTCAAGGACCGCATGGTCAAGGCCATCCGCGGGACGCTGGAGAACAAGGACCTCGAGCTGTTCGTCGTCGAGATGTCGCTGGACGGCCTGGGCGAGTTCCACGACCGCTTCCGCGTGTCGCCGGGCTCGTTCGCGAAGGCCATGGAGACCTACGACGCGCTGGCCGAGCTGCAGGAAGAGGATCCGCGCCTGCGCATCCACGCGATCTCGACCGCGACGACGGTCAACATGGACGAGATCAAGCGGCTGACGACCTACCTCTTCGAGCGCTGCCCGAAGATGGACCACCACAACCTGGCGATCATGCGCGGGGACCCGAAGAACCCCGACCTGCTGGTGCCGGACCTCAAGGCCTACGACGAGCTCTACGAGTACTTCCGTCGGCTGTGGTCCAGCCGCGAAGAGGGGCGCTACGGCTCGATCGTCGAGCCCATGCTGCAGCACGTGAAGACCAAGACCGTCGCCGCGAAGACGCAGGTCGTCCCGTGCAAGGCCGGCACGCTGTCGGCGGTCGTCTACTCCAACGGCGACGTGGCGGTGTGCGAGCTGCACGAGCCGATCGGCAACCTGCGCAAGAACTCGTTCTGGGAGATCTGGGGCTCGCCCGAGGCCCAGGCGCTGCGCCAGTCGATCGCGCGCAAGGACTGCCACTGCACGACCGAGGTCTTCCTGTGGCCCAGCATCACCTACCAGCCGACGCACCTCGCGAGCGCCATGCTGGGGGCCAAGGTCTGGAAGCATCCCGAGCCGCTGAAGCCCGACGAGCGCGTCGCGGTCAGCCTCGACGACGCCTACTCGGAGGAGGCCGACTCCGACGCCGCCAAGCTGGCGCGCATCCAGGAGGAGCACCACTCCGAGGAGATCGCGCGCCGCTTCGGGGCCAAGAAGCCGAAGTAGTCCGGTCGACGGAGCTCGGCGCGGAGAATTCCCGTCTTGGTGTCCCCTGCGGACCGGGCCGGGCGTCGGGTGGGCGGCGACCGTGGAGGTCGCCCGCTGCCGGCGGGACGGGGCTCCGTCGGTGCGCACGTGAGGCCCCGCGACCCCCGAGGAACCCGAGATGCCGCAGTTCATGCTCATCCTGCGCGACGATCCCAGCCAGTTCGAACAGCTCAGCCCGGCGGAGATGCAGGCCGTCATCGAGCGCTACGGCGCCTGGGGGCGGAAGCTCGGCGAGCGCCACACCGGCGGGCGCAAGCTCGCCGACGAGGCCGCCGCCGCCGTGATGCGCGGTGCGGGCTCCGCCACGGTCGTCACGGACGGGCCGTTCGGCGAGACCAAGGAGATCATCAGCGGCTTCTTCACGATCGAGGCCGACGACCTGGCGCACGCCGTGAAGCTGTGCGGCGACCACCCGCACCTCGACGGCGGGACGATCGAGATCCGCCAGGTGGACGAGCTCGCGGGCTGTGCGGGAGAGACCGCCGAGGCGCGGAGCGGCGAGGCCACCCGCTGAGGCGACCCGTGGCCGAGGTCGACGCGACCGGACCGCTCGTCGAGCGTCTCTTTCGCCGGGAGTACGCCCAGATCGTCGCGCAGCTCGCGCGGCGTCTGGGCGCCGGCCGTCTGGAGCTCGCCGAGGACGCGGCGCAGGAGGCGCTCCTGCGCGCGCTGCGCACGTGGCCCTTCGAGGGCCTCCCCGACAACCCCGCCGCGTGGCTCGCGGCCGTGGCCCGACGCGCCGCGGTCGACCAGCTGCGCGGCGCGGAGCGCGAGTCCGATCTCGAGGCCGCCGCGGAGCCGTGGGCCACGGACGATTCCTCGGCTGCGAACGAAGCGGAGCGCGACGCGGACGTGCTGCGCCTCATGCTGCTGTGCTGCCATCCGCGCCTGCCGGTCGAGTCGCGCGTGGCGCTGGTGCTGAAGGACGTTTGCGGCTTCGGCCTGAAGGAGGTCGCGGCGGGCCTGCTGGCGCGACCCGACGCCGTGAAGCGCCGCCTCGGCCGCGCGCACGCGACCCTGCGCGAGCACGAGCTGCACGCCGCGGGCGAGCCGCCCGCCGCGCGCGCCGTACGAATCGACTCGCTGCTGCTCGCGCTCTACCTGCTCTTCAACGAGGGCTACGCCGCGAGCGGGGACGAGAAGCACGTCCGCGCCGAGCTCGTGGACGAGGCGCTGCGCCTCGCGCGCCTCCTGGCCGCCGACGCGCAGCTCGCGAGCCCCGAGGTCGAGGCGCTGACGGCGCTCTTCTGTCTGCAGGCCGCGCGCTCGCCGGCGCGCCTCGACGACGCGGGCGTCCCGCTGTCGCTCGCGGAGCAGGATCGGTCGCTCTGGGATCGACGGCTCCTGGCCGAAGGCTTCGCGCGCCTCGAGCGCTCGCTCGCGGCGAACCGCGAGACGCGCTTCCACCTCGAAGCCGCCATCGCCGCGTGCCACGCGAGCGCCGCCGCCTGGCGCGACACCGACTGGGCCCGCTGCCTCGAGTTCTACGACCGCCTGGCGGCCCTGCACGACTCCCCGATCGTCCGGCTCAACCGCTGCGTCCCGCTGGCCCAGGTCCGCGGCGCCTCGGCCGCCCTGGCCGAGCTGGAGTGCGTCGACCCCGAGGCCCACCTCCCCCAGACCCTGGCGACCCGCGCTCAGCTCCTGTGGCTCGCCGGCCGCCCGCGCGAGGCCACGCCGGCTTTCGAGGCCGCCCTCGCCGCCGAATCCTCCACCGGCCGCCGCCGCTTCCTCGACCGCCGCCTCGCCGCCTGCCGCGCGGGCCGCCCCCCGCAGGACTGGTGAGGGTCACCCGAACGGTCACGGCCCGAGGCGTGCTTCGAACTCCTCGAACTGTCGCTGCTCACCCTCCCTCGTGCTCCAGTCGCGTATGCGTCCCAGGTCGAGATCCTCGCGACACGCTCTGGCCACCAGCACGGCTTGCTCCAGCCCTGAGATGACGTGCAAGAGCGCCTCTTCACGGCGTTGCGTCTCCCAGGAGTCGATCCGCTCGTCCCCGATGGAGAGCGGTCCCGGCGGGAACTCGAGCTGGAAACGGTTCTGGGCGTGTCGATAGTCCTGCCCACTCCTGCGGAAGCCCAGCTCCATCAGCGCAGCCTCCTGCGGCGGCCCCTCCACGCCGGCTCGGATCACGAAGTCGAGGTCGAGGGACTGAATCGCCTCCGGGGCGTGGACCGTGGCGCGAAGGCCACGTCGTGGAGTGAGGACGCCGCGAGGATCTTCATCGCCTGTCCTTGCTCGGCCTACGCGGGCGAGATCGTCGTGTACCCGCGATGCGTACCAGCTCGGGAGCTCCTTCCGCGAGCTTGCTCAGCAGTGCGCGCAGCTCCTTGCTCGCGAAGTAGCGCGGGTTGAGCTGAACGCGTCGGGTGCGCCCGAGGGGACGGCTGACCACGACGCCCGTCGCTTCGAGGTCGTCGAGGATGTTGAGGATCACCGTCGGATCGGCCTCCAGGAGTCTTGCCAGCTCGGTGGGGTAGGACTCCTCGAGCAGGTGGAGCATGGTCAAGGCCTCTGTCCTTCGCGTGCTTCCGAACAGCTTCTCCATTCTTCCTGCCGCCATGCCCCGATCGTCGACCGCAAAGCAGGTGTATCCATGCAAGAGGGCATGCATATGCTTGTGAAAAAGCCCGAATGAGGGGGGGCGTGCACGAGGCGGTCGGCCCTGCCCGGCATCGGAAGCGCTGTGTCGGACCGGCGCGGGCGTCGTCGCCGTCAGGGGACACCGGGGACTCCTCCTGCGGACGGGTCTCCGGTCTCCCGGGCGCTGGGGGAGGTCGGGAGGTCCGGCACGGAGTTTGACCCGCAGGACGGACGCCCACGAGGGCGAACCTCCCGTGCATCCATCCCCTTTCGACTTCGGAGACCTTCCATGCGTTTCCTTCACGTTCACGTTCCCTCGCTGTGCCTGCTGCTCGCCGCGGTCGGCACACCGCTCCTCGTTTCCGCCCAGCAGGCTCGACAGGTTCCCGCCCGGGCGGGGCGCTTGCTGACACCCGAGCAGGCACGGATCCTCGAGCACGTCAGCCTCGTGCACCTCGACGACGGGCAGGGCGGCTTCGTCGAGACGATCCGCATCAGCGGCGTCAACGTGCAGATCGTCAACGGTCTCGGCGCGACCAACGGCAACCCCGCGGACCCGCTGTCGGTCGATCCCGCGAGCACGGCGGCGAACGGAGCCGGCAACCTGATCGTCGGCTACAACGAGCTCGGCAACGGGCTCGGGGACGACCGCACGGGCGCGCACAACGTCGTCTGCGGCGTGCAGCACTCGTACTCGAGCTTCGGAGGCCTGGTCGCGGGCTTTCGCAACGTCACGTCCGGCGCCTACGCGACCGTGACCGGCGGTGGTGGCAACCAGGCGACCGGCGACCTCGCCACGGTCTCGGGCGGCATCAACAACACGGCGAGCGGCGTCGACTCGACCGTCACGGGCGGCTTCCAGAACCAGGCCACGGGCTTCGTCGCCTCCGTGACCGGGGGCAACAACAACGCGGCTGCGGGCAGCTACGCGACCATCACGGGCGGCACCCAGAACCAGGCCTCGGGCTCCAACGCCGTCGTCTCCGGCGGCGCCTTCAACGCGGCCTCGGGACCCTGGTCCACCGTCAGCGGCGGCAGCAGCCGCACGGCGAGCGGCGACTTCGACTGGGCCGGCGGGAGCCTGCTCGAGGACTTCTAGCGGGGCTGCTCTCGCCGCGACGGCGGGTCTCGCGAGACACGGGGCCCGCCGTCGCGCTGTTTCGGCTCCGACCTCGATCCGTGCCCGGGCTCAGAAGTACGCCGTGAACGTCAGGAACCCCTGCAGAGCCGTCGGGTCGACGTCGGGGACGTTTCCGTCGAAGTCCAGCTCGGTCGTGACGGCGCGGGCGCCGACGCCGATCCAGACGTCCTTGGTGACGCGCAGCTCGATTCCGGTGCGCACGTAGAGCCCCAGGCCCCAGGCGCGCCCGTCGAGGTCGCGGTCGCCGCTGCGGTCGAAGTAGGCGAGCGAGAGCTGCGGCCCCGCGCCGAGGTAGAGGCGCGCGCGGCCGGCATTCAGCGCGGTGAAGCCGCCGAAGAACACGTCGCCCACGAGGAGCTCGTCGTCGACCTCGGCGACGCCGACGGCGTCCGCGAGGATGCGGTCCTCGAACTCCCAGCCCACCAGCAGGCCGACCTCGTACCCGAGCTCGACGTCACCCGTGCGCAGCGGGTGCTGCGCGGCGAAGCCGAGGGCCGGCAGGTCCTCCGAGTCCGTCGACGGTGCGAGCTCGTCGTCGAAGGAGGACACGCCGAAGAGCCCCTGGACGTAGGTCTTGCCGGGTCCCCGCGCGTAGTCTTCGTAGGACTTCTGTTGCGGAGCGTGGCAGCCGCACGCGAGGGCGAGGGCCGCCGGCAAGGCGCGCTTCCAGCGGGGGGGCATGCGGCCAGCATAGTGTTCGCGCTGGCGGATCCGGTTATCCTGACGATCTCCATGAGAGTCGCCCTCCTCGCTGCGCTCCTGCTCGCCGGCCTCTCCGCCTGCGCCGGTCCCGGTGCGCGCGAGATGGAGATCGAGCTGCGGGCGCGGGAACGCGCCTGGCTCGACGCGTACCAGGCCGACGACGCCGCGGCGATGAGCGAGCTCGTCGCCGACGACTTCACGATCGTGTACGGCGACGGGCGGCTCGTGGACAAGGCCGAGACCCTCGGCTGGCTGGACCCCTCGCGCGAGCGCCTCGAGGGCAGCGGACAGTGGACCGAGGACACGACCGTGCGCCTCTACGGCGACGTCGCGGTGCTCAGCGGCATCTACGTCTCGCGGCGTTCGGCGCGCACTCCCGAGGAGCGCGCGCGCTACACCGACACCTGGGTGCGTCGCGACGGTCGCTGGCAAGTGGTGGCCTCGCAGCTGACGCCGCTCCCGCCGCCCGAGCGCGGCCGGTAGCCTTCCACCCAACCGGAGGGCCGGGAACGACTTAGGGCCGGCGCGCGGAGTACGAAAGCGCATTGCCGGAACCCGGCCGCTGCCCTAGGCTCGAAGTGCCGGTCGGCGCCTCCCGGATCCCTGCCTCGGGAACCCTCTCTGGAACCTCTGCATGGCTGCTATCCACCCTTCCCTTCCGTCTTCTCGCGCGCTCTGGAGCCGCCTCGCGGCGCTGGTGCTCGGCGCCTCCGCGTTCGGACAGCAAGCGACCGAGGTCGCCTGCGAGGAGCAGCGTCTGCGCCCGCAGTACGCGCCCACCAACAACTCCACGGAGTTCGGAGCCGCCGTCGACATCGAAGGCGGCTTTGCCATCGTCGGAGCTCCCCGTCTGGACTGGGTCGACGACGGCACGGGCAGCAGCACGTTCCGCGTCGGCGGGGCCTACGTGTTCCGCATCGACGACACGCAGCCCCTGGGGGATCGCTGGGTGCTCGAGGACACGCTGTTCCACTCGGTCCCGCAGGTCGGTGACCTCTTCGGCAAGTCCGTCGCCATCTCCGGATCGCGACTGGTCGTCGGCTGCCCCGCGGACAACCACTCCAGCGTATCGAACGCCGGATCGGCGCTCGTGTTCCGGCGCGCGCTCAACGGCGCGTGGATCATCGAGACGATCCTGCGCGACCCGAATCCCGGACAGGACGACCTCTACGGCTGGGCCGTCGACATCGAGGGCGACACGATCGCCGTGGGCTCCTACCTCGACGACAACGACGCCTCGGGAGCGCAGAGCAACGAGGGCTCGGTGTTCCTGTACGAGCGCGATCCGGTCTCCGGGGTGTGGACTCTGATCAACAAGCTCGAAGCGCCGGATCCGGGGCAGGACGACGCCTTCGGCGCCTCCGTCTCGTTGAACGGCGAGTACGTGGCGATCGGCGCCGACTTCGACAACGTCGGCACCGGGCTCGACGCCGGATCGGTGTACGTGATGCAGCGCGACGCCGTCGGCCAGTGGAATCCGCTGCAGAGGCTCACGGCCAGCGACAGCGCCGCGGGGTTCCAGTTCGGCTGTTCGCTGGACATGGAAGGCACCACGCTGATCGTCGGCGCCTGCCGCTGGGACCAGAACCCCGGGGACGAGTACGGGGCGGCCTACGTCTTCGAAGACGTCGGCGGGGCCTGGATCGAGACCGCGTTGATCGTGGCCGCGGACGGCCAGCCGGGCGACCGCTTCGGCCGCGGCGTGGCCGTGGACGGATCGCTGGTCGCCGTGGGCGCGCTGGCGGCGGAGAAGGCCTACCTCTACCGGTACGACGGCACGGCGTGGACCCCGCAGGGTCCGCCGCTGCGCAGCGACAACGCCGACAGCGACGCGCGCTTCGGCCAGTCGATCGCCGTGAACGGCAGTCGCGTCCTGCTCGGTGCCCCGAACGACTTCTTCTCCGGCAGCGCGCAGGCGCTGGACTCCGGGACCGCGTACCTCTTCGCTCCGCCCGACACGGTCACGGAGAGCTACTGCACCGCCAAGCCCAGCTCGCTGACGCAGGTCTTCCCCGGCGGACCGGACGTCTGTCTCCCGACGATCTCGGCCGGCGGAACGCGCGTCCCGAGCCTCTCGAGGGCCGAGGACTTCCGCATCACCGGCCGCAACATCGTCGTCGCCGCCGGAAACAACGCTGCGGTGGGGGTCCTGATGTGGGGCACCGTCGGGCGTCGCGACTTTCCGTACCACGGCGGGTCGCTGTGCGTCCGGAACCACCGCGTGTACCGCCCGCGTCGCTTCGAGATCCTGCCGCCCGGCGCGGCCGGAACGTGCCTCGGGGTCCTGACCGTCAACCTCGCGGAGCTGGCCGAGAGCGACGCCGTCATCGAGCTGGGCATCGGACAGCCGGTTCAGGCGCAGTGGCTCTTCCGCGATCCGGGCGACGCGCTCTGGGGGGAAGGACTCACCGACGCCCTCGAGTTCGTGCCGTGCCCCTGAAGTCCGCGCGGCCGAAGTCCGCACCGGCCCATCCCGAAAAACCGAGCCTGGCTCTGGGCGCCGCTCTCCCGATCGGCGGCTAGGCTTCGGGGTCTCTCTCTCCCCCTCTCTCCCCCCCAACATGATGCCGCCCCCGGGCGGGCGCTCGCCTGGAGGAGGCGTGGCGCCCCGACCCTTCGTCGCCTCGCTCCTGGCCGCCGCAGCCCTCTCCGGGGTCGCGGGGGCGCAGGAGGACAAGCTGCTCGCCACCAACGGTGCCCTGGACGATCGGTTCGGCGTCGCCGTGGACTTGGCGGACGGTACGGCCGTGGTGGGAGCTCCTCAGGCGGACGCGTTCGGCCTGGACTCGGGCACCGCGTACGTGTTCGTGCGCACGGGGATCACCTGGAGCGAGCAGGGGATCCTGACGCCGCTCGACGGGCAGCCCGCGGACCTCTTCGGCACCTCCGTCGCCGTCGAGGGGGACACGGCCGTCGTGGGGGCGATCTGCACCGACGACCTGGGCGCCTCCTCGGGGGCCGCGTACGTGTTCGTCCGCAGCGGATCGACGTGGAGCCAGCAGGCCAAGCTGCTCGCCTCGGACGGCTCGACCGGCGACTTCTTCGGGCAGTCGGTGGGGATCTCCGGAGACTACGTCGTGGTCGGGGCGCCGCTCGACGACGACGCGATGCCCGGCAACATCCTGACGGAGTCCGGGGCCGCCTACGTGTTCCTGCGCACGGGCACCGCGTGGGCCGAGCAGCAGAAGGTCCTGCCCGCGGATCTGGCGGTCGGTGACCTGTTCGGAGCCTCGGTCGACATCTCCGGCGGTCGCCTCGTCGCCGGTGCGCCGCAGGATCAAGACCAGGGCCTCGACACCGGCTCCGCGTACGTCTTCGCGCGGTTCGGAACGACGTGGGTGGAGGAGGCCAAGCTCGTCGCGTCCGATGCCGCGGCGAACGACCTGTTCGGGCATTCCGTGTCGATCGACGACCGCACGATCGCGGTCGGAGCGATCGGCGAGGACCAGGCCGCGCTCGGCGCGGGCGCCGCGTACCTCTTCCTGCGCACGGGCTTCAACTGGAACCCCCAGGGCAAGGTCGTCGACCCCGCGGGAGGCACGGGGGATCGCTTCGGGGCCAGCGTCGACGTGGATGGCGACCGCCTCGGAGTCGGCGCGTACCTGAACGACGCGCTCGGAGTGGACGCGGGCCGCGCGGTCGTGTTCCAGCGCGACACCGGCGTCTGGAGCTACCTGCAGACGGTCGTGCCGTCCGACCTGTTCGCGGGCGACCACTTCGGCGAGGCCGTGGCCGTCGACGCCGGCCGCGTCCTGGGCGGTTCCTCGCTGCGCGACGACAACGGCTTCATGTCGGGGGCCGCGTACGTCTTCCTCGATCCCTCGATCAAGACGTACTGCATCGGCAAGACCAACTCCCTCGGCTGCGTCCCGTTCATCACCACCGTGGGGATCCCCAGCGCGACGTCGACGGAGCCCTTTCAGATCTTTGGCCACGACACGCTGCCGGCCGAGAGCGGCATCCTCGTCTACGGCCTCTCGAAGGCGAACCTGAGCTTCCACGGCGGGAAACTGTGCGTGAACCCGTTCATCCGCACGCTGCCGCCGAAGGCCGCCAAGAGCAGCGGCCCGCCGCCCTGTTCCGGAGTCCTCGTGCGCGAGTTCAACAACCGCATCCAGAGCGGCGTCGACCCGCTCCTCTCGGTCGGTCAGCTCATCCGCGCCCAGTGGAGCCAGCGCGATCCCCTGGACCCCGCCAGCTTCGGCGACGGCCTGACGAACGCGGTCCAGTTCACGATCGGGCCGTGATC
>CAYGPA010000153.1:0-10508 GCA_964351535.1 uncultured Planctomycetaceae bacterium | reverse complement strand
CCCACCCCGGACGATGCTCCGCAACATCGGCTCCAACTGGATCCTGAACATCCTCAGGATCGCGGTTCTCATGCACCTGACGCCCTACGTCATCGGTGCGCTCGGGCCCGACGGGAACGGGGTGTGGGTGTCGATCGTGTCGCTCACGGGGTTCCTGAAGCTCCTGATCCTGGGCGTGCCGATGGCCTCGGTGCGCTTCCTCGCGGAGCACCTCGCCAAGGACGACACGAAGAAGGCCAACGAGGCCGTCTCCACGTGCCTCGGCATCTGCGTCTTCCTCGGCGTCGGCGCCGCGCTGATCGGCGCCGGGCTGTACTTCTTCTTCGACCGCCTGCTGCTCGAGAACCCGCGCTGGCAGGAGCTCGGACCGGACCTGGTCGCGTCGGCGCGGCTCGCCTACATCCTCGTCGTGGCGCAGGTCGGCGTGGGCTTCGCGCTGCGGCTGCCCTACGGCATCTTCGACGCGCACCAGGACTTCATCACGCGCAACTGGGTGATGGCGGGCGAGCTCGTGCTGCGGTACGGGCTGACCCTCGGGCTCCTCGCGGCGAACGCTTCCCTCGTCGTGCTGGCCGTGGTCCAGGCGGTCTGCATGGTGGCGGAGTTCGTCGCGCTCATGGTGCTGATCCGCAAGAAGTACCCGGCGATCCGCTTCGGTCTGGGCGCCTTCGACCGCCAGGCGGTGCGCGCCATCCTGGGCTTCAGCGTGTTCACGCTCTTCCTGAACGCCGGCGCGATGCTGGCCTTCCGCTCGGACGCGCTCGTGATCGGCTCGTTCCTCGGCGCCACGGAAGTCACGAACTTCGACGTCGCGAACAAGTTCTTCGAGCCGCTGACGGAGCTGGTCCTCGGCATCGCCGTCGTGGTGATGCCGACCGCGACGCGGCTGCGCGCGCAGGGAGAGCTCGACCAGCTCGGCTCGATCCTGCTGCGCTGGTCGAAGGTCGCCTTCTCGATCGTGCTCGTGGTCGGCGTCTACCTCGCGACCGTCGGTCCGGAGTTCCTCGCCTGGTGGCTCGGCGACGACTTCCACCCCTCCTCCGGGCCCGTGCTGCAGGTCCTGACGGTCTCGTTCCTCGTGTACCTGCCGGTGCGCGGCGTCGCGCTGCCGATCCTCATGGGGCTCGGGAAGCCCGGCCGGCCGGCCCTGGGGCTGCTGGTCATGGGCGCCGTGAACCTCGGCATCAGCATCGCGCTCGTCGGCCCGCTGGGCATCTTCGGCGTGGCGCTCGGCACGGCTATCCCGAACGTCATCTTCGCGGTGTTCGTCGCCTGGCTAGCCTGTCGAGAGATCGGCACGGCCCCGTGGGTCTACGCGCGACACGTCTTCGGACGCGGCGTGCTCGGCGCGCTGGCGCCGGTCGGGCTCTTGCTCCTCTTGAAGTACGGTTTCGGCGTCCGCGGATTCCTCCCGCTCCTCGGTGCGGGGCTCGGATCGACGGCGCTCTTCGCCGTCGTCTGGATCTTCTTCGTGTACCGCGACGACCCCCACGTCGACCTGCTCGCCAAGCTGCGCGCGCGCCGCGCCGGAGCGCCGTCGTGATCCTCGTCCTGCAGATCGCGCTGGGTCTTCTCGGGCTGGTGGTCCTGGCCGAGCTCGGCCTGCGCGTCGTGCTGCGCCTGCGCAACCGCTGGTACGTGTGGACGCCGCACCAGCGCACGCGTATGCACCTCGACCGCGAGGCGCTGCCCGCGCTCGACCCCGTGGTCCGCATCGAGTTCAACCGTGACGGCGAGCGCGGCACGCCTCCGCCCCGCGACGTCGCCGGCTGCTACCGCGTGCTGGTCGCCGGCGGCAGCGCGGCCGAGGGCTACTACCTCGACCAGGACGTCAACTGGCCGCAGGTCGTGCAGGACATCCTGCGCTCCCCCGAGCGACTGGCGAGCCTCGCTGCGCGCGACGCGCACGTCGGGAACATCTCGCGCTCGCTCGTGCCGTGCGAGGCGATCACGACGATGCTCGCGCGCACGCTGCCGACCTACGACCGGCTCGACGTGGTCGTGTTCTTCGTCGGTGCGTCGGACGTCGTCCACTGGCTCGAGCGCGGCACGCCGCCCGAGCTCGTCGACGGAATGATCCCCGAGGCCCAGATGTTCGCCGTGACCCCGCGCGTCGGCTGGGGCCCGCACCGCAAGAACCTGGCCCTCTGGCGGTTCTTCTCGGAGGCCTACCGCGCGCGCCTGCGCCCCGTGCAGGAGCGCCACGACGTCGGACGCCAGCTCACCGACCTGCGCCGCATGCGCGCCGAAGCCAGGATCCTGATCGACGAGGTCCCCGACCCCGCGCCGCTCCTGGACTACTTCGGGCGCCATTTCCGCGAGATGCTGCGCGTCGCGCGCCGCCACGCGAAGCGCGTGCTCGTCGTGCGCCAGCCGTGGTTCGACCGTCCGCTCTCGGACGCGGAGGCCGCGGTCATGTGGAACTTCGCGCTGGGGCGCCCGCGCAGCGGGCCCGTCGATACGTACTACACGCATCGCGTCGTCGCCGAGCTCATGACGGCCGTCGACGCCCTGGCGGCGCGCATCGCCGAGGAGGAGAAGGTGGAGCAGCTCGACGTCCTGTCGCAGCTCGACCTCGACCTCGAGACGTTCTACGACTACCTGCACTTCACGCCGGCCGGCTCGCGCCACCTGGCCGAGCTCGTGTCCGAGAGCATCCTGCACCCGCCGCGCGCGGCGAGCTCCGGCGCTTCGGCGGCAGACACGGGCGCCGGCGCGGGACGGTCGGGGAACGCGTCGCGCGCGGGCTGACGTCCCTCAGCGGCGGCTCCCCAGCAGCGCGGGGTCGAGCTCGCGGACGCGCGCGAAGTGTGCTTCGGCTTCCTCCTCCCGGTCGATGGACTCGAGCGTGAGGGCGAGGTTCAAGTGCGCCCGGGCGAAGTCCGGGTTCAGCTCGACGGCGCGCTCGAGGAACTCCAGTGCGTCCCGCGGCACTCCCAGCTGGAACAGCGCCACGCCCAGGTCGTTCTGGGCCGAGGCGTCGACGGGGTTGATCTCCGTGGCTCGGCGGTAGGCGCTGGCCGCCTCGACCAGGTCCCCGGCGCGCGAGTGCGCCTGCCCCAGCTTGCGCCATAGACCGACGCGCTCGGGGGCGAGCTCCAGGCCTCGCTCGCACATCTCGATGCAGTCCGCCGAACGCCCGAGCTCTTCGTACAGCAGCGCGAGGTTGACGTGTGCGTCCACGTTCGTCGGCTCGAGCTCGACGCCCGCACGCCACGCGATCTCCGCACCCTCGCGATCGCCCTGCCGATGCAGGACGAAGCCGAGGTTGATCCAGTGCAGGCCCGCCTCGGGCTCCAGCTCGGTCGCGCGCGCGCAGGCCCGCTCCGCCTCCGGCCAGCGCTCGGCGTGCATCAGACAGCGCCCGAGGTGTCCCAGGAGATGCCCGTCGTCGGGCGCGCGCTCGAGGCTTTCGCGGTAGAGCTTCTCCGCTTCCCCGTAGCGCTTCAGGCGCTCGAGCACGAGCCCCGTGGCGTGGCGCACCTCGATGCTCTCCGGCCGCAGCGCGAGCGCCGCGGTGTAGAACCGCAAGGCCTCCTCGTCCCCCTCCGGCGACGACAGGGCCAAGCTGTTCGCCAGGCGCAGGTTCACGGCGAAGTCGTTCGGTTCGCGCGCCTGGGCGTTCCTCAGGATCTCCTGCACGCGGTCCATCCGGCCCCCGATGCGTCGCATCTCGGAGGCGAGGAGCACGGCCGTTCCCGCCGGCAAGACGTCGTGCTCCTCCGCGAGCGCCTCCAGGGTCGCGGTGTCGCCGCTCACGGCCGAGGCGATGAGATCGCGGCGCACGGGGTCGGTGTCCAGCTCCGCGGCGAGCTGCGTGAGCACGCCGTCGTCCCGTCCGGCCCGACGTCGCGCATCGGCCCACTCCAGGAGCGGGACGACCAGCTCCTGGGCGACGGCGCGTTCGCGCAGGGCTGCGAGGCCTTCCTCGACCGAGTGGTCGAAGAAGTCGAAACCCGCCGCCTCGAACGCCGCCGCGTAGCGGCCGTCGAGAATCCCCCAGTCGGTCGGGTAGTGCGCGCGCCCGGTCGCGAGGTTGTGCAGCTTCTCCGGAACTCGCACCTCCTCCAGCGCGCGCATCAGGTCGCGGTCCGCGCGCTCCGACTGCTCGCGGGCGCGGGCCTCCTCGGCCTGGCGGTGGACGTCGCGCGCGACCTCCTCGACGCGGCGCCGAAGCTCGGGCGTGGCGTCGCCCGACTCCAGCGCACCGGCGGCGCGCTCGACGGCCGCGACCGCTTCCTGCCACGACAGCGCGACGCCGGCCGAGGCCGCGCGCACGCTCGCGGCGCGCGCGTCGTCCAGGGCCTGGTCGACCGTGGCGCTCAGGACGGCCCGGCGGTGGGCACGCTGGGACTGGAGACGAAGCGCGACCGCGCTGCCGACGCCGATCACCACGACCGCCGACACGGCGAGGGCGACCGTCAGGCGGCGCGCGCGGCGCTCCTCCAGCGCGCGGCCGCGCGCGGCTGCCGCGGAGAGCTCCGCCGCGCGCCGCCGCTCCTCGACGGCGGCGAGGTGATCCTCGAGGCGCTGCGCCACGGCTCCCGCGTTCGAGGGTCGCGCCTCGGGCTCGGGCGCCAGGCAGTCGAGCGTCAGCTTCGAGAGCTCCGGATCGACCCCGGGCTCGCGCAGCAGCGCGCGCGCGTCGTCCAGATCGGCGCGCGCCACGCGCTCGTGCAGGTCCTCGCGCTCTCCGCGGTACGGCGGGTCGCCGGTCAAGAGCTCGCACAGCACCGCACCCAGTGCGAACACGTCCGCGCGCGCGTCGATGCGGTGCACCTCGCCGCTCGCCTGCTCCGGGGGCATGTAGCGCAGCGTTCCCATGACGGTGCCGGTCGTGGAGTGCGCGACGGAGGTCGGAGAAGCGCGCCCGGTGCTCGCGCGCGTCCCGTCCTCGTCGTCCCCGGTCTCGGCCCCGTCCGCGCGCAGCACCTTGGCCAGCCCCCAGTCGACCACCTGCACCTCGCCGAAGGCCCCCACCATGACGTTGGCGGGCTTCAGGTCGCGGTGCACGATGCCGCGCGAGTGCGCGAAGGCGATCGTGTGGCAGACCTGGAGGAAGATGCCGAGGTGGCGCGCGAGGTCGTGCTCGGGCGACTTGCGCGCGGCGAGCAGCTCGGCCAGGCTGCGTCCCTCGACGAGCTTCATCGCGAAGAACGGCCGACGGTCGTCCATCATCCCGAGCTCGTACACCGGCACCACGCCGGGGTGCTGGAGCTGGCCGCCGATCTGGGCCTCCTCGACGAAGCGCCGCAGGATCTCGGGCTCGCCGGCGCGCTCGCCGTGCATCACCTTCAGCGCGACCTCGCGGTCGAGGTCGTCGTCGTACCCGCGCAGGATCTGCCCCATGCCGCCGCGCGCGAGCTCGTCCAGCACGCGGTAGTTCCCGCGCTCGGGCCTGGGCCACTCGTTGGAGGGTCCGTCCTTCGAACCGCCCAGGCCCAGGCGCGCGAGCAGGCTGAGCCCCTCACCCGCCGCGGTCCAGTCGGCGGCGAAGGCCTGGCGCAGGCCCTTCTCGACGGCTTCCTCGGGAAGCGGGTCGGGTTCGATCTCGTCGGCCATGGGCGATCCGGGTCCATGGTAGCCCGAAGCGCCCGCGGCCTGGCTCGCGGAGGCCCCTGAGCCCCCACGCCCCTCAGCCCAGGACGCGCTCGACGGGTGCGGGGCGCGCGATGGGGTCGTCGCGGCCCGCCTCCGCCTTGCGGCGGATGCCGTTCAGCATGCCGCGGAACACCACGTGGTGCAGCGGGACCACCGCGTACCAGTAGGCCAGGCCGAGGAGGCCGCGCGGCACGAAGCGCGCGGTCTGGACGATCGTGCACGAGTCGGGGGTCGCGCCCTCCTGCACCTCGAAGTCGAGGCGCGCTTCGCCCGGCAGCTTCATCTCGGCGCGCAGGACCAACTCGCGCGGTCGGTCGATCGACGTCACGCGCCAGAAGTCGAGCGCCTCGCCGTACTCGATGCGCACGGGATCGCGACGGCCGCGACGCAGACCGGGACCGCCGACGAGCTGGTCCATCCAGCCGCGCAGCCGCCACAGCCAGTCCGCCGCGTAGTAGCCGTGCCCGCCGCCCACGAGGCAGATCGCGCGGAACGCCTCCTCGCGCGTGGCGCGCACCTGCACGCGCCAGCGATCGACGAACACCGAGCCGCCGGACCAGTCGGGGTCGCCGGGCATCGGTCCGGAGTCGCTCCAGCGCGTCTCGACGCGCGCGACCCGCTGGTTCTCGACCGCGAGGTCGATGGCCTCGCGCACCGTGAGCAGCTCGCGCGGCATGAGCTCGAGGACGTCGTCGTTGCGGCACACGACCTCGTTGCGCAGCCCTTCCGCGAGCGGGCGCGCGATGTCCCGGCTGAGCGGCGTGACCAGGTGGATCCACAGCGAGCTCAGCGCCGGCGTGAGAATGGGGACGGACACGATCCGACGCGGCGGCAGGTTGCGCGCCTCCGCCATGACTTGCATCAGCTCGCGGTACTCGAGCACTCCGGGTCCGCCGATGTCCAGCGTGCGGCCCGTCGTCTCCGGCGTCGACAGGCACGTGACGAGGTAGTGCAGCACGTCGCGGATCGCGATCGGCTGGCAGCGCGTGCGCACCCAGCGCGGCGTGACCATGATCGGCAGGCGCTCGACCAGGTAGCGCAGGATCTCGAACGACGCCGAGCCCGAGCCGATGATCATCGCCGCGCGCAGCACCGTGACGGGCACGCCCGTCGAGGCCAACACCGCCTCGACCTCGCGCCGCGACGACAGGTGCTCGCTCAGGCCTTCCCCCGTCTCGCCGAGCCCGCCGAGGTACACGATGCGGCCGAGCCCGGTCGCGGCCGCGGCGTCGGCGAAGACCTGCGCCAGCTCGCGGTCGCGCTCGGTGTACTCGGAGCCGGCGACCACCATGGAGTGGATCAGGTAGAAGGCCGCGCTGCAGCCCTCGAGCGCGGCGCGCATCTCGCCCTCGTTCGACGCGTCGCCCTGCACGACCTCGACGCGCTCGTCGTCGGCCCAGGGGCGGTGGGACAGCTTGCGGGGGGCGCGCGCGAGGCAGCGCACGGAGTAGCCGGCGTCCAGGAGACGCGGCACGAGCCGACCGCCGATGTAGCCCGTGGCGCCGGTCACGAGGACGGGGCCCTGGATCTCGCGCGGCGGCGCCGCGTCGCCCTCGGGCTGCTGGTCTTGGGGTTTCATGCTCGTGGAGGACTTCGACATGGCGGCGGGATCGGATGCACCGGACCTGCCGTGCGGGACCGGCTGGCGGGGCCCACCGCCGGCCCGATCCTGCGCCCGCGACGAATCCCGGGGAAGCCTGCAACCCGCGAGGGGTCCCCCCGGTACAGGGAGGGCATGGCCAGCGGTACGGCGTCCCCGAGCTCCTCGGACTCCCTCGAGGAGCGGCTGACGCGGATCCTGCCGCGTCTGCGGGCGCACCTCGCTCGACGGGAGCGCAGGATCCGCGGCTGCGATCCCGAGGACGTGGCCCAGGAGGTCCTGGCGCGCGCGCTGCGCTACCGCGAGAGCTACGACGGTTCGCGCGAGCTCTGGCCGTGGCTGCGGCGGGTCGCCGAGCACGTGCTGCACGACCACCGCGCGTCCGGCGCGCGGCGGCCCGTGGAGCTGCCGCTGGCGCCCGGCGATCTCGACGCCTCCGAACCCGCCCGCACGCCGACCGCGGACGCGCGCGAGGAGCTCGAACGGGTGCTCGCGCGGCTGCGCCCGCTCGAGCGCGAGGTGCTGCTCCGCTTCCACCAGCGCGGAGACTCGGTGCGCGACATCGCCGCGGCGCTGGACATGCCGGCCGGGACCGTGAAGTCGCACCTCTCGCGGGCGCGGCGCCGGCTGGCGCAGCTCGAAGATCCGGAGGAAGACGATGGATGACGTCCTGTGGCGAGAGGTCGAGGCGGCGCTCGACGCGCGCGTCGACCCGCGCGACGTTCCGGAGATCGCGACGCGGCTCGCGAAGGATCCGGAGGCCGCGCGCGAGGTCCGGCGACTCGTGGAGCGGCTGGCGTGCCTGCGCGACGTGCCTGGACGCGACCTGCCCGCGCGCGAACAGGCCCGTCCGCGGTCGCTGCGGCGCGCGGCGTCGCTCCTGGCTGCGGCGCTGTTCCTCGGCGCCACCGCCTCCCTGTACTTGCTGCGAGACGCGCCGGCGCGGATCGAGCACAGCCCGCGGGCCGCGTCCGTCGACGGCGTCACGCTGCGCGTCGAACGCACCCACCCGGCGCCCGTTCGCGGCGCGCGGGTCGTCCTCCAGCCCAAACGCGTGGTCCAGTGGACCCTCGAAGGAGAATCGCCTTGAACGCACTCGCCCTGCTCGTCGTCGTCTGCCTGGGAACGCCGCCGCTCTCCGCACAGGACGAGGGCGGGCGCGTCCCCGCCCCGGTGGTCTCGTGGAGCTCGACGGAGACCGTCCCCGCGGGAACCGCGCTGCGCCTGTACGAGGCGCGCCACCTGACCGGCCACGCGCGACTCGCCGAGCTCGTGGCGGCCGTGAAGGACACCTCGAGCGCGAGCGGCGTCGAGGACGCCCTCGAGCGCCTCGAGAACCTCGAGCACCTCCGCACGGATGCGGAGCGCACGGCGGCGAGCCTCGTGGCCGCGGTTCGCGAGCAGATCGACCCGCAGCTCGAAGGCCGCGTCCAGCGCATCGACCACCTGGGGCTCGGCTCGCTGGTCCTGGTCGGAAGCCCGGAGCAGCACGCCTGGCTCGCGCGCTTCCTCGAGGCCGCGAGCGAGTTCG
Organism: uncultured Planctomycetaceae bacterium; assembly: GCA_964351535.1. Taxonomy (GTDB): domain Bacteria; phylum Planctomycetota; class UBA1135; order UBA1135; genus JAUIDW01. The sequence continues at coordinate 1,776 of CAYGPA010000153.1, read as the reverse complement.
ACGGCCTCATCGACATCCAGGCGCGCATCTACTCGCTGCCGCCCGGGCAGCTCTCGAAGCTGTCGCGCGGGAGGAGCGGCGAGGTCCTCGGCGGCGAAGGCGTCGCGAACCTGCTGCGCGAGCTCGAACGCGCCGGAGTCGAAGCGGTGACGACCCCGCGCGTCGCGACCTTCCCGTTCCAGGAAGCCAGCCTCAGCGTGATCCAGCAGCAGGCGTACATCCGCGACTACGAGCTCAAGGTCCTGCCCGACCTCGACGCCGAGGTGGCCGACCCCGTGATCGACGTCGTGGACAGCGGCATCCTGATGAACCTGCGCGGCGTCCCGCTCGCCGACGGACTGCTGGGAGTCGCCGTCGAGCTCGAGTACTCCGACCTCGAGGAGCCGATCCCCACCGCGGAGATCGTCCTCGGCGCCGGCAAGCACAAGGTGACCGTCCAGCTCCCCCAGGTGACCAAGGTCTCCCTGGAAGGCAGCTTCGAGCTCGCCCCCGGCGAGACCCTGATGCTGGCCACGACCGACCCGACCGGCGAGAAGGAGATCCTCGTGCTCCTGAAGGCCACGCGCGTCGAGGCGCAGCGGTCCGCACCGGGCGAGGGGCGCTAGAGACGACGGCCGCAGGCGATCCGCGATCGACTCGTTGCCGCCACCATGGACCGGGGACGGGCACGCTGCGATGGGTATGCTGGCCGACGCGCGAGTCCGATCCGGCCCGCACGAATCCAGGAGACCGCCATGCAACGACTGACCGCCCTCTCCCTGACCTGCATCGCGCTGCTCGCCTCGTGCGCGTCGTCCCCTTCCGGAGCACTTCCGGGAGCCGGCGAACTCGAGCCGGTCGCCGAGTTCGACGCGAACCGCTACATGGGCCTCTGGTACGAGATCGCGAAGTACCCGGTCCGCTTCGAGAAGGGCCTGGTCGCGATCACCGCGGAGTACTCCCTGCGCGAAGACGGCGACATCCAGGTCATCAACACCGGCCGCAAGGGCACCCTCGACGGACCGCTGAGCCAGGCGGGAGCCAAGGCCTGGGCCCCCGACCCCGACGATCCCGCACGCCTGAAGGTGCAGTTCTTCTGGCCCTTCCGCGCCGACTACTGGGTCCTCGCCCTGGACCCCGAGTACCGCTGGGCCGTGGTCGGTGAACCCAAGCGACGTTACCTCTGGATCCTGAGCCGCACCCCGACGATCGCCCCGGAGACGCGCGCCCTGATCGAGACCGAGATCACGTCCCTGGGCTACGACGTCTCACGCCTCGAGGACGTCCTGCAAGTCCGGCCGAACGACGGATCTGAACGGCAACGGTAGAGACCGGGAGGAAGGGGGACCGCTGGTCATTCGAGAGCGGCGGCGAGCGTCTTGTCCATCAGGCCTTGCGCTTCCTGGTAGCGACCACCGTGCAGGGCCGACTCGATCCTCGTGAGCTGTTCGAGCAGGTGCGAACAACCAGCGGGCTCGTTCTGCTCGAGATACTCGATGTAGTTGAGCACCGCTTGGTGAACGACCTTTCGGACCTGGTCGAGCTGGTCGTTCGGCTCGGATTCCTCCCCACTCGCGGAAGGCAACCCCGTGATGTCGTGTGCGAGGAATAGAAAGCTGCCCCAACCCTGCCCCGCCCAACCGATTCGATCCCGGATCGGAGGCATGTACGTGAGCTCGTTTCGGTAGCCCTCGGCACGCTGTCGATGCTGCCCGGCTGCCGCATCGTCACCTACGCGTTCCAGCTTCTGAGCTTCCTTCTCGTCAATGATGCCAGCATTCAGGTCGGCGTCGATGG